>JBILEP010000201.1:0-4450 GCA_044352045.1 Cyanobium sp.
CAGCGTTGATGAATTCGCCACGGGCGTCAGCCTGGGCAACAACCTTGGTGAAGGCGTCGAACATTGAGGATCTCCGGGTCTCGACGAGGGGGAAGTCGGGAGGGGGGGGGGAATGGGGGAGGCCGCTGGGAGCAGGCCCTGGCCATGCCAGGGAGATCCGAGCGTTCTCTGGTCAGTCGCCCTGGCTTTGAGGGCCAGGCGTTGGAGGCGCTGCCTTGACACGGCCCGAACCCGGGCTGTGGTGGGGATGCCCCGTAAGGCGCGATTGACCCAGCCATTGTGGTGGAAGGCACAGTGCCCCGTGCCCCGCACGTAACAAACGGTCATCGCCCCAGCGGCACCTGCCGCCGCCCACAAAAAAGGGGCCCCCTGGGCCCCTGGCAATGGGTGTGGTGGCCCTGGTGATCAGCTCTCCGACTAGCGCCGGCCCTTGCGGGGAGCGGCCGCTTCAGCCTGAGCGGAATTGGCCTCGCCGCCTCCGCTCACCGCCACGTTGGTGATCCTGCCGCCGAGGCGATGGACGAGACGCATGGTTTCGTTCATGCGTGTATAGGGCACCTGCATCACACAGTCGGCGCTGCGGATGAAGTCGTTGCGGGCCAGTCCGGTGACGGTGATCGTCACCTGACGGCCGCTGACGGAACTGGTGCCTCGGGTACCTGCGGAAACCTTCATGGGTCGGTCCTGTGGGGGAGGTTGTGGGAAATCAGTTGACGGGCGTCAGGCTGGCGATGCGACCGCCCTGGCGCTGGACCTGCTGCTGCACCTTGAGCAGCTGGTCGAAGGGCACGAACAGCACCCGGTTGCTGCGCTTGTGGAGGCGGTAGTTGTTGAAGCCGGTGACCTCCACGCGGAAGGTGCGGCCCTCCTCGCCAGCCCCCACCCCCTGGCGGGTGACCCCATCGGCCGGCACGGCGCGGAAGGCGCTCCCCTTGGCGTTGGGGCTGACCACCGGCAGCGGCATCTCGGCGTGAACCGCCGGATTGAGACGCGACTGGGTGCGCAGAGCGTCACCGCGCACGGAGGCACCGACGCCGCGGGCGAGCTGCATGGCGTAGGAGAACTGCAGGCCCTGTTGGCCAACCGAGTAGCCGAAGGCGTGGATGTAGGGCACTGTCTCCTCGCCGAAGCGCTCCTGGTACTCGGCGCTATCGAGGTAGGAATCAATCTCGGCGTCGTAGCCCTGCTCCTGGAGGATGGTGAAGTGGTGCAGCATCTCCGCCTTGTTCTGGGGGGCGCGACCCAGCAGGTGTTTGAAGTTCAGCTCAATGAAGCGGTAAGCGTTGCAGTTCTCGAAGAACTTGGCTTTGTAAAGCCCGCTCTTGGCCACCTGGCGCACAAATTCGCGCACGCTTAGATAGCCGCGCCTGAAGAGTGATTCAGGGCCTTCGAGCCGCTCATTCGCCATCACATACTGATTGCCGAGCACCTGACGGTAGACGGCACGAATCAGGATCTGCTTGTCGTTTTCGGTGGCGTTCTCCCAGTTTTCCTTGTTGCGGGCACTGGCGAATCGCTCGATGCCCAGATAGGCGGCGTTGGCGAGAGTCATGGGCGAGGGCCTGAGGGGGCGCGGGGTGGGGGTAGGGGTGTCCGACAGGATGCCGGAGGTGCCCTGCGGCAACGTGGGGCGACCTTGGGCGGGCAGGCTGACGGAACAGCGGCGCACGGCCCACACCGCAACCTGCAAGGCGGATCCTATGGGGCTCCCCTGACCTTGGCGCCAGCGCTTCACAATCGTTACAACCCAGGGACTTGACGGCAGCTGCTCCGGCCCCCTGGCGGGCCGGCGCAGCGTCGATACCATCCGGCCAATTCCCCCCTACCGCCATGGCTGCTGACCCGCCGATCCCGGACCAACGCCGGCCGACCGGTGACGACTCCGGCGAAGCACTGCCCCGTCTTGTCGACCAATTGCATGCCCTCTCCAGGGTGGCCGAGAGCCTCACGGTGCGACTGCTCGAACTGGAGGAACGGCTCGTGGATCAGGAGAGCAGCCTGCTGCCCCTGATGGAGGCCAGAGCAGCCATCGATCCGGCGGCACTCGAGGGGATGGATCTGCGCTTGGGGGAAACCGAGGAGCGTCTCGCCCAGCTGGAGGACCTCCTGCGGGTCGGGGATGGCCGCGAGGGGCGCCGCTCGGGGGAGCACCGCGTGGATCGCTCCCTGCGGGCGCTGCCCAGACCCCTCTCCCTGGAGGCGGCTGAGGAGCCTGACTTTGCCTCCGAGTCGGACCCCTTCCCGGAGGAGGGGGAGCAACCCTTCATGGATGAACGGATCGCCTGACCCCCCTCCCCGGCGGAGACTCAGCCCGCGGAGGCGGTGCTGAGCATCGTGGCGGCGATGTACATCACCAGGCCGGTCATGGCGAAGCCCCCGGCGGTCACCAGGCTCTGCCAGAGGCGGCGGGCCAGGGGAGAAGGGGCATCAGCCAGCCAAGCCGGCCGGGGCCGGGAGAAGCCCGCCGACGGGCTCCAGGAGCTGCCGCGACCGGCCGGGCTGCGGCTGGCGATGGCTTCGCGCCAGTAGGCGTCGTAGCGGGGAGCCTGCTGGTTGAACGGCATCTCCCCCTGGGCGCGACCGGCCAGGCTGCGAGAGCGCTGGAAGGGCACCGAGTCGAGTCCGAAGGCGTTGAGGTACTCCTCCGAATCGAGCAGGCTGTCGATCAGGCCAGGCAGCCCCCGCTGGGCGATCACGATCGAGAGGGCGATGCGTTCCCGCTCGCCATGCACCTGGCGGCCCAGCACCCGGCCCACAATCTGATCCACCATCCGGTAGTTGCTGTTGCAACGGTAGAAGTCGTCGCGGAACTTGCTGGAGAGCAGCAGGCCGCGCACGAAATCGCGCATGGTGATCTGGCCGCTGCGCAGCTGTGATTCCAGCGCCGCGTCGCGGTCCACCTTGAAGGCGTGGAAGAAGATCTGGCGGTACGCCTGCTCGATCAGGGCATCGACATTGGCGGCGTTGCGGGCCTGGGGCTGGGGCAACTGACGGGGGGTCTCGTCACCACCGACGGCGAACGACCTGACCCGGGCGTTCTGGCTCAACGGTGGGGTGGACAGCAGGGGAAGGCTCATGGCGGCTGCGGCGAAGGGAGGTCTGAATCGGCCCGGCAGAAGGTAAGCGAAGTGACCCATGGCAGGGACCTCAGCCCGGCAGCTCTCCAAGCTCCGTTACGTTGCGCACCCGGATCCGGCAGTTCATGGGGCGCCGATGGGGGCTTTAATCGAGGGCGGCAAACCAATCGGCCGGGATCTCGTCGCTGAAATCATCGGTGCGGGCGAACTCGAACGGACCGGCCAGGGATCCCCAGAGATGTTCGTGGCTGACCGGGTCATGGCCCCGGTCGATCGTGAGCATGCGGTTGGGGGAAAGCTCCAGTCGGCTCACCAGATAGGCCGTACGGCCCTTGCGCTCCACCAGGCAGCGGCAGCCGGGCTCCACCTCGCCGACAAAGCCCTCGCCCTGCTCGCGCACCACATAGGTGCAACCCTCCAGCGGGCGCAGGTCCTCCGGCTCGATGCTCTGGCGCAGGGCGCGGTCCTCGACGGCGCCCCAGAAGCGTTGGTCGTCGGTGATCGCCTGGTTGTGGATGACCAGCTCCTCACCACGGCGCTCGGGTCGCAGCACGCGGATCCGGTAAGGGGACGCAGGATCGAGGGCGTAGGACTGCTCCAGCAGCAGGGAACCGGGGGCCAGCTGGGGCAAAGGGCGGATGCGAACGAGGATGTGGGCGTAGAGGGGCGGGTTGTCGAACGCCTGGGCCTGGTTGCTGAAGCCGCCGCTCAGCATCCGCACCAGACGGGGGAGGGAACTGCTCATTGTGAAAACCTACAGACCCAGCAGGCGGATGCGGAATTCAGCCACCTGGCGCGCCATCGCCGGATCGCTGAGGGCAAAGGGGTGGTCGGCGACCCTCGCCAGGATCAGGGCCAGCTTCTCCTCCCTGGCCAGGCTGCCTGGCGGCCCCTCGTCGCCTTGTGCCTGCCAGGCCTGGTCAAAGGCATGGGCAAAGCTGTCGGCGTTGTTGAACAGGCGCTCGGAGATGGGCTGGGGATCGGACATGGCCTCAATGGAAACCGGTGCGGCGCCACCGACTGGCGAGGGCGGCAATGGCGTGGTGGGCAAAAGGCCAGCAACAGGCCCTGAAGCGGGGAGATGCGGCGAGATGCCTGTAATGGTCTGCCCTTCTTCAGGGAATCGCTGCCCCGATGCTCATGCAATGACATTAGTACTGCATATGACGACTGGAATGGTTCGATGACCGTGTGCATGAGCCGGCTAGAAAGCGCCGAAGTCCCACGGACAGGGCGGATCGTGAGGGGATGCCGAAATCTTCAGGGATCCGCTCCTCCGGGCGGGAATGAGATGGATGGTTCCGCCAGAGACTTATCATCGCTTGTGCCGCTTCTGGCGACACGGCCTGGACGCAGTGAAGGGCCCAGCGCCG
>JBILEP010000157.1:0-5366 GCA_044352045.1 Cyanobium sp.
TGGAAATCCTCCAGGGCGTTGAAGGTGCGCAGGAAGGTGCTCTTGCCAGAGCCCGACGGGCCCATGATCACCACCACCTCGCCGCGGCGCACCGTGAGTTCGGCGCCCCGCAGGGCGTGGTAGCCGTTGGGATACCACTTCTCGACAGCCCGCGCTTCGATCATCACGGGGGCGGCAGCGCCGTCGGCGGCGGGGCCGGTGGGTGGCTGGCTCATCGGGAGGCGGAGGGGAGGGAGCGGGGATCGAGGCGATTTTCCAGGGCGCGGCTGCCCAGGCCCAGGGCCGCGCAGCAGCACCAGAACAGCACGGCCAGGGTGAGATACACCTCGCCGTTGCGGCCCAGGAACGCCGGGTTGGCCATCACGGTGCGGGCGGTGCCCAGCAGCTCCATCAGGCCGATCAGCGACAGCAGGGTGGTGTCCTGCAGCAGGGAGATGAACTGCCCCACCATCGCCGGCAGGGCCACCCGCAGCGCCTGGGGCAGCACCACGTGCTGCAAAGCCCGCGGCAGGCTCAGGCCCAGGGAGCGGGCCGCCTCCAGCTGGCCCGGCGGCACCGCCGCCAGGCCGGAGCGCACCGCCTCCGCCAGATAGGCGGCGGCGAAGAAGGTGAGCACCCAGGCTGCCCGCCACACCCGCTCCGGCGCCAACCCCCCCGGCAACAGGAAGCCGAGGATGTTCTGGCCCAGGAAGAGCAGGGTGATCAGGGGCGCGCCGCGGATGAACTCGATGTAGAGCACCGAGCCCCAGCGCAGCAGCGGCAGGTCGCTGCGGCGACCCAGGGCCAGCAGCACGCCGATCGGGAAGCAGAGCAGGATCGCGAAGCTGGCGGTGAGCAGGGTGAGCAGCAGGCCGCCCCACTCCGAGGGCGACACGGGCGCCAGGCCCAGGCCGCCGTTGATCAGCACCATGCCCAGCAGGTAGAGCACCGGCCAGATCAGGGGCACCAGCTTCAGCTGGCGGCCCGTGAGGCGGCGGCCGAAGCGGCCCGCCAGCCAGCGGGCCGCCAGCAGCAGGGCGGTGATTCCCCACCAGCGCAGCTGCAGGGGCAGGGCCAGGCCCAGACCCAAGGGCAGCAGCAGGCTGAGGGTGATCAGCAGCACCGCCGCCAGCCGGTCGTTGCGGGGCCAGAGCAGCCCCGTGCGATCGGCGCGGGGATAGGCCCGCAGCAGGCCCCAGCTCAGGCCCGTGGCCGTCGCCAGCAGGGCCGTGAGCAGCCATAGGCGCCATTGCTGCTCGATCGGGTAGCGCCCGACGGCGAACAGGGTGGCATTCAGCTGGATCACCGCCCAGCGGGCCTGCCCGAACGCCCAGCGCAGCAGACCGACGATCGCCAGCACCAGCAAGGCGATCAGGCCCACGCTCAGGGCGCCGTCGGCGGCGGTGGGGAACAGCTCCTGGCGGAGGCGGCGGCGGAGAGGGTGCATCGCTCAGCGCTCCCGGATCTGCACGAGCTGGTTGAGACCATTCATCAGCGCCGAGATCAGCAGGTCGATCACCAGGTAGGCCCCGAGCAGCAACAGCACCACCTCCACCGCCCGGCCGGTCTGGTTGAGGGTGGTTTCGGCCACGGAATAGAGGTCGGTGTAGCCCACCGCCACAGCCAGGGAGGAGTTCTTCGCCAGGGAGATGTACTGGGTGTTGAGGCCCGGCACGATCACCCGCAGGGCCTGGGGCAGCACGATGTGGCGCAGGGTGCCCGACCAACGCAGCCCCAGGGAGGTGGCCGCCTCCCACTGGCCCTTGGGCACCGCCTCCACCCCACCGCGCACCACCTCGGCGATGAAGGCACCGGAATAGATCACCAAGGCCGTCAGCAGGGCGGCGAATTCCACGGTGATGCGCAGCGGCGCGTGCCACACCCCGTCCACCAGGTGGGGACCGGCCCAGCGCAGGCCCTCCCCCAGCCCGCCGGCCAGCCCCGCCAGATACAACCCCGATTTGGCGAGCACCACCCCGGGCAGCTGCAACGCCGCCGTGCCATTCGGCAGGGCGAGGAACACCACGAAATACCAGAACACCAGCTGCAGCAGCAGGGGGATGTTGCGGACCACCTCCACGTACACCCGCGCCAGCCGGCGCAGCAGCCCGTTGCGGCTGAAGGAGGCCACCCCCATGGCCGTGCCCAGCAGGGTGGCCCCCACCAGTCCGGTGAGCACCGCCCGCACCGTGTTCACCAGGCCGGCGAGCAGGGCGCGCCAGTAGGGCATCGAGGCATCGAAGGGCAGCAGGGTTTCGGCGATGTCGAAACCAGCCGGCTGTTGCAGCCAGCGGAAGCTCAGCAGCAGCCCGGCGGCGGTGAGGTTGCGGATCAGGTTGCCGAGCAGGAAGGCGATCAGCACCAGGATCCCCAGGCCCACCACGCCCTGCACCAGCCAGGGCAGAACCCTGCGGTCCCGCCACCAGGGGGGAGCAGGCTGCATCAGCGGAACGGCGGCGAGTAGATCAGCCCCCCCTCCTTCCACTGGCGGTTGAGGCCCCGGTCGAGCTTGAGGCTGCTCTTTGGACCCACGTTGCGCTCAAAAACCTCGCCGTAGTTGCCCACCGCCTTCACCGCCCGCACCACGAAATCCGGGGCCAGGCCCAGCTGCTTGCCGAATTCGCCCTCCACCCCCAGGAAGCGGCGCAGATCGGCCAGGTTGGTTTTCGCCTTCGCCTCCGCCAGTTTCGCGTCCACATTCGCCTGGGTGATGCCGCTCTCCTCCGCCTGCATCAGGGCAAACACCACCCAGCGCACGGCATCGGCCCAGGCGGGATCGGCGTTGGTGGTGGCCGGGGTGAGCGGCTCCTTGCTCAGCACATCCGGCAGCAGGGTGTGCTCATCCGGCTTGGGGAAGCTGGTGCGTTTGCCCGCCAGCTGGGAGCGGTCGCTGGTGACCGCCACGCAGCGGCCGCCCAAGTAGGCGGCGTAGGTTTGGTCGCTGGTCTGGAACTTCAGCGGCGTGTAGGGCACGTTGAGCTCCCGCATCCGGTCGGCCAGGTTGAGCTCGGTGGTGGTGCCGCTCTCCACGCAGATCGGCTTGCCGGCGAGGTCTTTGAGGGTTTTGATGCCGCTCGCGTTGGGCACCATCACCCCCTGACCGTCATAGAAGGTGGGGGGGGCGAAGCTGAGGCCATTGCCGCCGGCCGCGTCGCGGCTGAGGGTCATGGTGGTGTTGCGCGAGAGCAGATCCACCTCGCCGCTGGCGAGGGCGGCGAAGCGCTCGCTGGAATTGAGGTCGCGGTATTCCACCTTGCCGGGATCGCCGAAGATCGCCGCCGCCACCGCCTTGCACACGTCCACATCCAGGCCGCTGTACTGGCCGTTGGGCGCCACGAAGCTGAAGCCCGGCAGCTTGCCCTCCACGCCGCAAATCAACTTGCCGCGGCCCTGGATCATGGCCAGCTTCTGGCTCTGCACGCCACCGCCATCGGGGGCGCAGCCCGCCAGCAGGGCCGGCGCCAGCAGGGCGGCGGGCCAGAGGCGGCGGAACTTACGGCACCAGGGGCGCGACATCCGGGGCAGGCGAGGTGGGCGCATTGTGCCAGGCATGGCGCCGAGAGCCAGTTCAGAAGCAACGGAGAGGGCTCAGCCCGGCAGGATCACCCGATCGATCACATGCACGATGCCGTTGTCGCAGACGATGTCGGCCTGGACCACGGTGGCGTTCTTCACCTCGAAGGGCTCACTGCGGCGGATCGGCACCGGCGCCCCCTCCAGGCTGTCCCAGTTGGGCTGATCCACCAGCTCGGCGCGGGGGTGGGCGCCGGCGAGCACGTGGTACTTGAGGATGCGAGCCAGCTGGGGCGGATTGTCCACCAGGGTTTGCACGGTGCCGGGCGGCAGGGCGGCGAAGGCGTCGTCCACCGGCGCGAACACGGTGAAGGGCCCGGGGCTTTCCAGGGCGCCGGTGAGACCGGCCACCTCCACAGCGGTGAGCAGGGTGGCGAAGCAGCCCGCACCTTTGGCGGTTTCGATGATGTTGGCCATGGGGGGATCAGCGGTAGTCCTGGGTTTGGATGTCGCCGAGGCGGGCTTCGGGGCGGAGGAAGCGGTCCATCTGGGCCTCGAAGAAGCGGCGGTTGGCCATCAGGTGCTCCGGGTCGGTGTCGTCGAGCGGATAGAGCAGGGCGGCCCGCAGGGCCTGGATCACCGCCGAGGTGACGTTATACATCGAGCGCTGGAAGGTGATGCCCAGCTGGATCAGCTGATCCTCCTCGCCGCGGCGGTGCTGCTTGTAGAGCTCCGTGAGATAGGGCGGCAGGAAATGGAGCATGTCCTGCATCAGCAGGGTGGGGGGGATGCCGGCTGAGCCCACGGGAAACACATCGGCGTAAAGGATGCCGTAGTGGAAATCCGCCTGGTCGGCAGGCACCTGGCCCGCCTGGGCGTTGTAGCTCTTGGTGCCGCGGAAAGGGGCGGTGCGGTAAAACACCGCCTCCACATAGGGCAGGGCCGCCTCATACAGCCAGGTGAAGCCCTCGGATTTGGGGATCACTTCGATGCATTCATCGCCCACGTACACGTGGTGATAGATCGGCCGCCCGGCCACGGCGAAGATGCCGTTCACCAGGAAGTTCATGGCATCGGGAACGCCCTTGAAGCCGCCCTCATCGTAGATATCGCTCATCTCGAAGAACACCGGCGCCATCACCTCCCAGAAGAGGCCAAGATTGGCGTAGTAGCTCATCTGCTTCACCTGCTCCATGAACATCTCAGGGAACAGCTTGTAGAGACCCAGCATCAGCGGGTTGCCGCGGAAGTAGGCCTTGATCGCCCGATCGGCATTGGCCCGGTAGGCGTCGCTGGCCAGGTAGTCGTAGAAGCGGCCGCCCATGCCCTGGTGCCAGAGCATCGCCTGCATGCAGGCCTCGGCGAACTCCATGTTCACCCGGTCGTGCCAGAGGTGGTGGAGCAGCTTGGGCATGGCGCGGGTTTCGCCCCGGGCCATGAACTCCAGCAGCTCGGGGTGGGCCTTCTCACCGCCACGCCAGATGCGCAATTGCGACTGCTCGCCGGCGTAGGAGTTGGGCAGGTCGAGGTACGGCTGGCTGATGAAGTACTTGAAAGCCGGCAGGGGATTGAGGAACACCCGCTCGGCGATGTAGAGCAGATCGCGCCAGTAGAAGTCCATCGGCACGGCATAGGCCTTGTAGATGCCGATGATCTGCATCAGGTTTTCCGGCGTGTCCGGCAGCATCGAGCCGCCGGCCTCGAGCCGGTGGATCACCTCCGCCCAGCGGTGCTGGGAGGGGGGAATGGGGGGCTTGCTGGCGGTCTCGGCCGCGGGGGCGCTGGTGGGGGGCGTCATGACGGCAGGAGGTCCGGGGCGACGGCGACGGTGGTGGCGGTGCTGGCGCTGGCCACGGTGGAGAGGGTGGGTCCCT
>JBILEP010000158.1:0-5320 GCA_044352045.1 Cyanobium sp.
CGCACCCGCTCCCCCCGCTCCGGCGCCACCCCGAGGCTGGGCAGCAGCTGGGAGAGCACCGCCTCGCCGTCGGCCTCCTGCTGGCCGATGAAGGTGCCCACGCCGATGCTGTAGCCACCCTGGCGGGGGAAGGCCCAGCAGAAGCCGTGGTGCACAAGGCCGAACTCGAAACGGGCTGTGTCCGGCTCCGCCACCTCGGCCTCCACCTCCACCGACACCGTGGCGGCGTAGCGGGGTCGGGGCGGACCCAGCCCCAGGGCCGCGGGGAAGGGGGAGGCGGAGCCATCGGCGATCACCACCGCCCGCGCACGCACCGCTTCACCGCCGGCCAGGCCCACCTGCCAGAGGCCATCGTCGTTCCGCCGCAGATCGAGCGCCCGGGCTCCCCGGCGCAGCTCCGCCCCGGCCTCCACCGCCCGCTCCGCCAGGAAGGCATCGAGCACCGCCCGGCGGCAGATCCAGAACGGCGCGTCTCCGGGCAGCTCGGCGGTGACCGGATCGGCGAGGCACCAGGTGAAGCGCACGCGCCCGATCACCTGATCCACCGCCGGACGGAGATCGAAGGGGAACCAGCGCTGCACCGAGGCGGCCATGCCGCCACCGCAGGGTTTGCCCCGATCGGCGTCGCGGGCCTCCAGCAGCAGCACGCGGTGACCCCGGGCGGCCAGATGGAAGGCGGCGGCCCCCCCGGCCGGCCCGGCCCCGATCACGATCACATCGCTGTCGCTCAAGCGGCGTGCCTCACACCTTGAGGATGTCGGCTTCCTTGGCGGCCAGCTGCTTCTCCAGCTCGCTGATGAAGCGGTCGGTGAGCTTCTGCACCTTCTCCTGCTCGTCGCGGCTCTGGTCTTCGGAGAGCTCGCCCTCCTTCTCCTGTTTCTTGATGCGATCGATGCCGTCGCGGCGCAGGTTGCGCAGCGCCACCTTGCCCTCCTCGGCGTATTTGGCGGCGAGCTTGCAGAGATCCTTGCGGCGGTCTTCGGTGAGGGGTGGGATGTTGATGCGGATCGTGCGGCCGTCGTTGTTGCAGGTGAGGCCGAGATCGCTCATGCTGATCGCCTTTTCGATCAGGTTGAGGGAGCCGCCGTCGAAAGGTTGGATCTGGATCGTCTGGGAATCGGGCGTCGAGATCGTCGCCAGCGATTTCAGCGGTGTCTCGGCGCCGTAATACTCCACGCTGATCTTGTCGAGCAGGGAGGCGTTGGCGCGGCCGGTGCGGATCGTGTTGAAGGTGCGCTGGGTGGCTTCCACCGACTTGCGCATGCTGGCTTCCAGGTCCATGGCGGAGGGAGAGGGCGTGGTGATGGGGGGAGGGGGTGAAGCTCAGCGGGCCGGCACGATGCTCGTGCCGATCGATTCGCCGGCGACGGCTCGGCCGATGTTGCCGGCGCCAAACAGGTCGAAGACCACGATCGGGATCGCGTTGTCCTTGCAGAGAGCGATGGCGGTGCCATCCATCACCTCAAGCTCGCTGCTCAGCACCTCCAGGAAGGTGAGGCTCTCGTAGCGCACCGCGTCGGGGAAGCGGGCCGGATCCTTGTCGTAGACCCCGTCCACCTTGGTGGCTTTGAACACCACATCGGCGCCGATCTCCGCCGCCCGCAGGGCGGCGGTGGTGTCGGTGGTGAAGAAGGGATTGCCCGTGCCCGCGGCGAAGATCACCACCCGGCCCTTCTCCATGTGGCGGATGGCGCGGCGGCGGATGTAGGGCTCGGCCACCTCCTGCATCGAGATGGCGCTCTGCACGCGGGTGGGGATGCCGGCCCGCTCCAGGCCATCCTGCAGGGTGATGGCGTTCATCACCGTGGCCAACATGCCGACGTAGTCGGCGGTGGCGCGGTCCATCCCCGCCGCGGACCCCTTGAGGCCCCGGAAGATGTTGCCGCCGCCGACCACGATCGCCAGCTGGATGCCATCAGCCACCACCTCGGCCACATCCCGGGCGATGGAGTGGACGATGGCTGGATCGATGCCGTAGCCCTGCTCGCCCATCAGGGCTTCGCCGCTCAGCTTCAGAAGGACGCGCCGATATGCCATGTGCTGCGTCGTCCCGCTCGCCTGCCTGGATCGGCCGCACAGTAGCAAGGGGCTCCGTGGCGATCCCCGCACTCCCCCCTTGCGGGGGAAGGCCCGCACCCCTTGCCTGCGGGGCATCCCAACCGTGGAGGCCAGGCCATGGGGAGCGATCGCGCCACCCGCAGCAGCGAGGTTCTGGCCCTGTTGCAGGATGACCTGGGCTGAGCGCCGCTCCGGGAAGGGCCACCAGCCTCAGTACTCGATCCCGGCCTGGGCCCGCACCCCCTGCTCCCGGAAGGGATGGCGGATCTGGCGCATCTCCGTCACCAGATCGGCCCGCTCCAGCAGGGCCGGCGGTGCTCCCCGACCGGTGAGGGCCACATGGGTGAGCGCTGGACGGCGCTCCAGACCCTCCAGCACCTGGGCGACCTCCAGGTAGCCGAGCTTCAGGGCCACGTTCACTTCGTCGAGCACCACCAACCGGCAGCCGGGATCCTCCAGATAGGCCAGGGACCGCTCCCAGGCGGCCTGCACCACCTGCCGGTCCCGTTCCCGATCCTGGGTTTCCCAGGTGAAGCCCTCGCCGAGGGCGTGCCAGTGCAGCGCCTCGCCAAACAGGGCCAGCGCCTTCGCCTCGCCAGGCTGCCAGCCCCCCTTGATGAACTGCAGCACCGCCACCCGCTCGCCGTGGCCGAGGGTGCGCAGCACCAGGCCGAGGGCGGCCGTGGTTTTGCCTTTGCCGTCGCCGGTGAATACCAGCACCAGACCTTTCTCCAGGTTGCGCTCGCCCACCCGTTGGCGCTGCACCTCGCGGCGGCGCTCCATGCGCCGCCGGTAGGCCTCGGCGTCCCGCTCCGGCGCCAGCGATCCGCCGGGCCCGAGTTCCTCCGCCGCGCGGTCGAGGGGGTGGGGAGCCGGATCCGGGTCCGTGGGGCTGGCCGGGGGGGGCGTGGCGCTCAAGGGCTTGCGGCGGAACGAGGCCCCACTCTGGCGGCATCAGGCCGCCCGCCGGCGGGCCAGGGCCGCGTCCACCGCCTGCTGCTGGTCGCGGCGGGTGATCCAGTGGTGGTAAGTGCGGGTGTGAATGGCCACCGAGTGCCCCATCATCCGCGCCGCCACAGTGTCGGGCAGGCCGATGTGGATGGTGCGCACCGCCCAGGCGTGACGAAGGTCGTAGGGGGTGATCGGCAGCCCGTAGCGGCGGAACTGCTCGGCGACGCGCCGCCCCGCCTGGCGCAGGGTGGTGCGGCGCAGGTCGGTGCGCACCGGCGGCAGGGCGGTTGGATCCAGCCCCAGACGCTCCAGGCCGAAGTGCTCCACCCACTCCGGCTGGAACGGCCACACCTGGTGCTCGCCGGTCTTGGTGCCGGGCAGCACCCGGATCACCCGGTCCCCCCCGGGGGCGAGGGCGGAGAGGTCGCAGAAGAACACCTCGTGGTTGCGCAGCCCGTAGGTGGCCATCAGCCCGTAGGCCAGCCTCCAGGCGGTGCTGGGGATCTGCTCCAGCAGGGAGAGGATCTGGCCGTCGCTGGGGAGGCGGCGGAAGCGGGCCGCGTGCAGGCCGTAGCCGCCGGCGCGCTCGCGCCAGTCCTCAGGCAGCGCCAGGCCGTGGTGGCGGGCCAGGGCGGCCAGGGCGATGCCGCAGCGCTGCCGGGCGCTGGAGGCCGGCTCGAAGCTCTCCAGCACCGCCTCCAGCAGGCCGCTGGTGAGACCCTCCCCCTCCCCCTGGCCAGCCCCGTGCCGCAGCAGGCGGCGTAGATAGGGGCGGTAGGCGCCGCTCCACGTGGACCGGCTGCCCGCCGCTTGCCGGCGCCGGCGCGGATCGGAGCGGAAGGCCTGCTCAAAGTCCTCGATCTGCCGCTGCAGCGGCGACGGGACCGCGGCCAGGGGCGACGTGGTCGCCTGTTCTGTCGCCTCGCGCCGCTGCCAGTGATCCCAGCGGAAGCGACCCTCCGCCAGCTCCCGCCGCACCGCCTCCAGGCGGCCCAGGGCCTCGGCCAAGCCGGTCGGAGAGGCGGGCAGCCCAAGGCTGATGCGCTGCACCGCTGCCCCTCCACCCCCCTGCCGCCGGGGGAGCGGTCCCCGCAGACCCAGCCGCCCTCCACGCCTCTCCAGCCTCAGGGCGCAGCCCTGCTCCGCCAGGAGGGCGTTGTGCCGCAGCAGGGCGTCGTCCACCGCGGGTTCGGGGCAGGCGCTGGCGGAAACGACCAGGGTTGGGGGCAGCGGCGAGCGGACCCTATCGGTGCCGGCCCCAACACGCCAGCGGCACGCCGCCGATGGGAGCCTCGCGTTACGCTCAGCCCAGATCGGACCTCCCGGGGTAGGGCATGGGCAGAGTCGGTGTGCTGCTGCTGAACCTGGGCGGCCCCGAACGCATCCAGGATGTCGGCCCCTTTCTTTACAACCTTTTCTCCGATCCGGAGATCATTCGCCTGCCCACGCCGGCGCTCCAGAAACCCCTCGCCTGGCTGATCAGCACCCTGCGCAGCGGCAAATCCAAGGAGGCCTATCGCTCGATCGGCGGCGGTTCGCCCCTGCGTCGCATCACCGAACACCAGGCGCGTGAGCTGCAGAGCGCCCTACGCCAGCGCGGCGTGGAGGCCACCACCTACGTGGCGATGCGCTACTGGCATCCCTTCACCGAATCCGCCGTGGCCGACATCAAGGCCGACGACATCGACGAGGTGGTGGTGCTGCCCCTCTACCCCCACTTCTCGATCAGCACCAGTGGCTCCAGTTTCCGGGAGCTGCAGCGACTGCGCCAGGCCGACCCCGACTTCCGCCAGTTGCCGATCCGCTGCATCCGCAGCTGGTACGACCACCCCGGCTACATCGACGCCATGGCCGGCCTGATCGCCCGCGAGATCCGCTCCTGCGACGATCCCGCCGCCGCCCATGTCTTCTTCAGCGCCCACGGCGTGCCCAAGAGCTACGTGGAGGAGGCCGGCGATCCTTACCAAACCGAGATCGAGGCCTGCGCCGCCCTGATCATGCGCCGCCTGGAGCGGGAACTGGGCCACCCCAACCCCCACACCCTCGCCTACCAGAGCCGGGTGGGTCCGGTGGAATGGCTCCGGCCCTACACCGAAGAGGCCCTGGAGGACCTGGGCCATGCCGGCACCAGGGATCTGGTGGTGGTGCCGATCAGCTTTGTGAGCGAGCACATCGAGACCCTTGAAGAGATCGATATCGAGTACCGGGAATTGGCCAGCGAGGCGGGTGTGGTCAACTTCCGCCGCGTGCCGGCCCTCGACACCGATCCCACTTTCGTCTGCGGCCTGGCCGATCTGGTGCAGGAAGCGCT
>JBILEP010000159.1:0-5318 GCA_044352045.1 Cyanobium sp.
ACCCCGGGCCGCTGCGGCCCGGGCGCCCCAGCCCCTGCTGGCTGGCATTCAGTTGCGGCGCATCCCGGCGGGATTCTGAGCCGATGGGCGGCTCCCCTACCCGTCGCCACCCCCCCGGCGGAGCCGGTCGTTCGGCGTCACGCGCCGTAACGACTCGTGTTCCGGCTTCGGGCTTGGCCGGACGCCCCCGGGCTCCCCACATCCAGCCCCTGCCCCGGGGCCGGATGCTGGCGGTGTTCACCCTTCTCTGCCTGGCGTTGGGGGGGCTGGCCACGCGCCTTGCCTGGCTTCAGCTGGTCCAGGGCGAGGCGCTACAGGCCCGGGCCCGTTCCTTCCAAACCCACGCCATCAAGCCGTTGGGCACCCGGCGCACGATCGTCGACCGGCAGGGAACCCTGGTCGCCCTCGACGAGGAGCGCTTCACCCTCTGGGCCCATCCGCGTTACTTCAACTTTCCCGGCGACGACCCCCAGCGGGTCCGCCGCCCTGAGGAGGCCGCCAGCCGGCTGGCGACGGTGCTGGCCCGGCCGCGCCAGGAGCTGGTGCAGGCCCTGGGCAATCGCCCCACCGGCGTGAAGCTGGCCGACAATCTCGACCCCGAGACCGCCCAGCGGGTCCGCGATCTCCAGATCAGTGGCCTCGACCTGCAGGCCTACCCCCAGCGCATCTACCCCCAGGGCCAGCTGTTCGCCAACGTAGTGGGCTTCCTCAACCTGGAGCGCGTTCCCCAGGCGGGCCTGGAGCAGAGCCGCGACCGCGATCTCCAGCGCCACGAAACCACCTTCAGCATGCGGCGCGGCGCCGATGGCACCCCGCTGCCGGATGGCATCCGTGCCGGCTCCCTCTACGGCGACGACCTGCGTCTGCAGCTCACCCTTGACGCACGCCTCCAGCAGGTCGCCCAGACGGCCCTGGCCAAGCAGGTGAAGCAATGGAACGCCAAGCGCGGGGCCGCCCTTGTGATGGATGCCCGCACGGGCGAGATGTTGGCCCTGGCCTCCACCCCCAGCTACGACCCCAACCGCTTCTGGTCCTACAACCCCGGCTTGTTCCGCGAGTGGTCGGTGCAGGATCTTTATGAGCCCGGCTCCACCTTCAAGCCGATCAACCTGGCCCTGGCCCTCCAGGAGAAGGTGATCGAACCGAACGGCACCGCCAACGACGTCGGTCAGCTCACGATCGGTGGCTGGCCCATCTTCAACGCCGACCGCCGCGCCAATGGCGTGATCGACTTCCCCACGGTGCTGCAGGTGTCCAGCAATGTGGCGATGGTGCAGACGATGGCGCACATGAAGCGGGATCGCTTCTGGACCTGTCTCCACACCCTGGGCATCGACGATGTGCCGGACACCGATCTCCCCGGTGCGGTGGCGGGGCAGCTGAAGGGCAAAACCGAGTTCGTGGGCGGCGCCATCGAACCGGCCACCGCCGCCTTCGGCCAGGGCTTCTCGCTGACGCCGCTGAAGCTGCTGCAGCTCCAAGCCATGCTCGCCAACGGCGGACGCCTGGTCAGCCCCCACATCACCCGCGGCCTGCGCTCCGGTGATGCCCTGGCCAGCTCCGGCTCCCCCAGCGGCGTGCAGCTGCTCGATCCGAAGGTGACCCGCACCGTGATCGGCTGGATGGAGACCGTGGTGCAGAAGGGCAGCGGCAAGGGCCTGCAGATCCCCGGCTATCGCCTCGGCGGCAAGACCGGCACCGCCCAGAAGGCCCACAACGGCGTCTACATCCCCGGCGCCCGCATCTGCAGCTTTGTGGCCGTGCTGCCGATCGAAGACCCCCGCTATGTGGTGCTGGTGGTGGTGGATGAGCCCCAGGGTGGCAATGCCTACGGCGCCACCACGGCCGTTCCAGTCGCCCGCCAGATCGTCGAGGCCCTGTTGGTGATCGAGAAGATCCCCCCCAGCCTGCCGATCGCCACGGCGTCGTCGAAGCGGTCCTCCCCCTGATCCGCTGCCACGACGGGCCAGGTTCAGCCGTCGTTTGCTTGTGCTCATTCCCGCAATCGCTCCATCCGCGCAGGAAGCCCCTGTTTTCCCTGGCTAGCGTGAGCTGAAGGTTCCGCTTCCCCCAACCCCCGGCGACTGCCCCCCGCGATGGCCAACCTGCTCGATCAACTCGCCGCCATGACCGTGGTGGTGGCCGACACCGGTGATATCGACGCCATCCGGCAGTTCACCCCGCGGGATGCCACCACCAATCCCTCCCTGATCCTGGCCGCCACCCAGATCCCCACCTACCAGGAGCTGATCGACCGCTCCCTGCAGGACTCCCGGGCTCTGCTCGGCAGCGAGGCTGGAGCCGATGAGGTGGTCGCCGAGGCGATCGATGAGATCAGCGTGATTTTCGGGCGGGAAATCCTCAAGATCGTGCCCGGCCGCGTCTCCACCGAAGTGGATGCCCGCCTCAGCTACGACACCGAGGCCACCATCGCCAAGGCCCGCAAGCTGATCGGCCTCTACAACGCCGTCGGCATCGGCAACGAGCGGGTGCTGATCAAGATCGCCTCCACCTGGCAGGGCATCCGGGCCGCGGAGCAGCTGGAGAAGGAGGGCATCCACTGCAATCTCACGCTGCTGTTCGGTTTCGCCCAGGCGGTGGCCTGCGCCGAGGCTGGCGCCACCTTGATCTCCCCCTTTGTGGGCCGCATCCTCGACTGGCATAAGAAGCACAGCGGCCGCGACAGTTATCCGGGCTCTGAGGATCCGGGCGTGATTTCGGTCACGAAGATCTTCAACTATTTCAAGACCTATGGTTACAAAACCGAGGTGATGGGAGCCAGTTTCCGCAACATCGCCGAGATTATTGAGCTCGCTGGCTGCGATCTGCTCACCATCTCACCGGCCCTGATGGATGAGCTGCGCAGCACCGATGGAGAGCTGCAGCGACGCCTCAACCCCTTTGATCCCGCCCCCACCCAGGAGCAGATCCACATCGACCAGCCGCGCTTTGAGGCGATGATGGCCGAAGATGCGATGGCCTGCGACAAGCTCGACGAGGGCATCCGCGGCTTTTGCAAGGCGATCGAAACCCTTGAGGCCCAGCTGGCCCATCGCCTGGCGGAACTGGAGGGCGGAGCGGCCTTCACCCATGCGGTGCACGAGATCTTCCTGCTCAACGACCTCGACGGCGACGGCTGCATCACCCGCGAGGAGTGGCTGGGCAGCGACGCGGTGTTCGATGCCCTCGACACCGACAAGGATGGCCGGCTGGCCCCCGAGGATGTGCGCGGCGGTCTGGGGGCTGCCCTGGCCATCAGCCGCTGACCCCTGCCCTGCCATGAACGCTCTGGACACCATGCGCGCCCTGGCCAGCAAGGGCGAGGTGATTGATGTGGAGCCCGACACCCTGATCTTTCGGGCCGGCGAAGCAGGCGATTGCATGTTCGGCCTGCTCACCGGCACCGTGGAGCTCAACTGGAATGACGGCCGCAACCATGAGATTTTGCAGGCCGGCGAAGTGTTCGGCGCCGGCGCCCTTGTCACCCAGGACCATCGCCGTTATGGCAACGCCCGCGCCCTCACCCCTTGCCGTCTGCTGGTGATGAACCGGGAGAAGTTCCTGTTCGCGGTGCAGGAGGCGCCGATGTTCGCCATCGAGCTGCTGGCCTCCATCGATCATCGCCTGCGCGACCTCAAGGACTGCACCCGCGCCTGAGGCGGCTCAGCCCCGCTGGAAAAGCAGGCGGCGGATCACCCGCTGGGCGATATCGCCATAGCCCATCTCGCCCGAGAGGATCTGGGCGATCCGCTGGGGAGCGGTGGGGCGCTTGACGCCCAGTTGGTAGCCCACCTTCGGCACCCGGTAGAACACCTGGGCGATGCGCCGCCCCCAGGCCATCGACTCCCCCCAGTCTTGGCGCATCCGCTGGCTGTAGCCCGCCAGGGCCCCTGCATCGCCACCTAGCCAGCCATCGAGGGCTTCTGCGGCCCGGCAGCCGCTCATCAGCGAAGGCCGCAGCCCCTCCGCCAGAAAGGGATCGCAGAGGGAGGCGGCATCGCCCACGGCCACCAGGCCGGGGCCATGCAGGGGATGGTGGCCATCCCACACCCGCAGCCGGCCGCGCACCCGCTCCCCCCGCTCCGGCGCCACCCCGAGGCTGGGCAGCAGCTGGGAGAGCACCGCCTCGCTGTCTGCCTCCTGTTGGCCGATGAAGGTGCCCACGCCGATGCTGTAGCCGCTTTTGCGAGGGAAGGCCCAGCAGAAGCCGTGGTGCACCAGGCCGAACTCAAAACGAGCCGTGTCGGGCTCCGCCACCTCGGCCTCCACCTCCACCGAAACCGTGGCGGCGTAGCGGGGCCGGGGGGGCCCCAGCCCCAGGGCGGCGGGGAAGGGGGACGCGGAGCCATCGGCGATCACCACGGCCCGCGCCCGCAACGCCTCGCCTCCGGCCAGCCCCACCTGCCAGAGGCCATCGTCGCCCCGACGCAGATCGAGCGCCTGGGCTCCCCGGCGCAGCTCCGCCCCCGCCTCCACCGCCCGCTCCGCCAGGAAGGCGTCCAGCACCGCCCGGCGGCTGATCCAGAACGGCGCGTCCCCGGGCAGCTCGGCCGTGACGGGATCGGCGAGGCACCAGGTGAAGCGCACGCGCCCGATTACCTGATCCACCGCCGGACGGAGGTCGAAGGGGAACCAGCGCTGCACCGAGGCGGCCATGCCGCCGCCGCAGGGCTTTCCCAAACCCGCGCTGCGGGCCTCCAACAGCACCACGCGGCGACCCCGGGCGGCCAGGTGGAAGGCGGCGGCCCCACCGGCCGGCCCCGCCCCGACCACGATCACATCGGCGTCGCTCAAGCGGCTTGCCTCACACCTTGAGGATGTCCGCTTCCTTGGCGGCCAGTTGCTTCTCCAGCTCGCTGATGAAGCGGTCGGTCAGCTTCTGCACCTTCTCCTGCTCGTCGCGGCTCTGGTCTTCGGAAAGCTCGCCCTCCTTCTCCTGCTTCTTGATGCGATCGATGCCGTCGCGGCGGAGGTTGCGCAGGGCCACCTTGCCCTCCTCGGCGTACTTGGCGGCGAGCTTGCAGAGATCCTTGCGGCGGTCCTCGGTGAGGGGGGGGATGTTGATGCGGATCGTGCGGCCGTCGTTGTTGCAGGTGAGGCCGAGGTCGCTCATGCTGATCGCCTTTTCGATCAGGTTGAGGGAGCCGGCGTCGAAGGGTTGGATCTGGATCGTCTGGGAATCGGGCGTGGAGATTGTCGCCAGTGATTTCAGCGGCGTTTCGGCGCCGTAGTACTCCACGCTGATCTTGTCGAGCAGGGAGGCGTTGGCGCGGCCGGTGCGGATCGTGTTGAAGGTGCGCTGGGTGGCTTCCACCGAC
>JBILEP010000160.1:0-5290 GCA_044352045.1 Cyanobium sp.
GCGGGCGGAGGGCCGCAGGGCCGCCTCCCCGTGCTGGGGCCGCAGCCGCACCACCGCCGCGTCGGCACCGCCGGGGGGCACCACGGTGTTGGCCTGCACCTGGTGGTCGTACTGGCGCCAGACCCAACGCTTGCTGGCGATCGTGGGGTCATCGAGCAGGCGCAACAGGGCGTCGCCCCAGGGCAGGCGGCCATCCGCCAGGGCCACCCCCTCGGCGTCGGCGCTGGGCAGGTCGGCCTCGCGCCAGCGCCAGTGGGCCTGGATCTCCGCGGGCGGCTCGGCGAGCAGGGCGTGCCGGTTCACCGGCGTGTCCTCCGCCAGGGCCCGGGCGGGCACCTCGGCGGCCACGGCGCCGTTCTGCAGCACCCGCACCACCTGCTCCTCCAGCACCCGCCCCACCACGGCGGCCTGCAGGCCCCAGCGGCGGAAGCGGGCCATCAGGGGCTCCTCCCGGCCGGGCTTGACCACGAACAGCATCCGCTCCTGCGATTCGCTAAGCAGGAACTCGTAAGCGGTCATGCCGCTCTCCCGCGCCGGCACCCGGTCGAGGTCGAGCTCCACTCCCACCCCACCCTTGGCGGCCATCTCAGCGCAGCTGCAGGTGAGGCCGGCGGCCCCCATGTCCTGGGCGGCCACCACATCGCCGCTCTGGAACGCCTCCAGACAGGCCTCGATCAAGCCCTTTTCCAAGAAGGGGTCCCCCACCTGCACGGCGGGGCGGTCGTCGAGGGAGGCCTCGCTGAGCTCGGCGCTGGCGAAGCTGGCGCCGCCCATGCCGTCGCGGCCGGTGGTGCTGCCCACGTAGACCACCGGGAAGCCGACACCGCTGGCGCCAGCCCGCACGATCTCCTCGGTTTCCATCAGCCCCAGGGCCATGGCGTTCACCAGCGGGTTGCCGGAGTAGCTCGGATCGAAGGCCACCTCGCCCCCCACCGTGGGGACGCCCACGCAGTTGCCGTAGTGGGCGATGCCGGCCACCACCCCCTCCATCAGGCCCACGTTGCGGGGCTCCTCCAGCGGCCCGAAGCGCAGGGCGTTGAGCAGGGCGATCGGCCGGGCCCCCATCGTGAAGATGTCCCGCAGGATGCCCCCCACCCCGGTGGCCGCCCCCTGGAAGGGCTCGACGGCGGAGGGATGGTTGTGGCTCTCGATCTTGAAGGCCAGCCGCTGACCTTCCCCCAGATCCACCACGCCGGCGTTCTCCCCCGGACCCACCAGGATGCGGGGACCGCTGGTGGGGAAGCCGGCCAGCAGGGGTCGGGAGTTGCGATAGCAGCAGTGCTCCGACCACATCACCCCGAACATGCCGAGCTCAGCCCGATTGGGGCTGCGGCCGAGGCGCCGGCAGATCTCCTCGTAATCGGCCTGGCTGAGGCCCTCCTTCTTGAGCGCCTCGACGAGCGGATCGGAGGGGGCAGAGGGGCTGACCACCGGGCGGCGTCGCGGCAAGCCTCAAGTCTCCCCGAGCGCCCGACGCGCCTAGGGGAGGTCCCAGGGATCGTCGAGGGGATCGGACGGCGGGCGGCGATGGCCGCGGGGCGGCGGTTCCCCCCGTCCCTCCTCCTCCGGCCAGTCATCCAGGGGATCCTCAGCGTCGCGGGGGAAGCGCTCCGCGGCCGGCCCCGGCTCCTCCCAGGCGGGTTCCTCCAGCCAGCCCTCCAGGCGGTCCTCCAGGCGCCCACCGGCCTCCTGGAGCTGATCGCGCCAGCGGCGGGAGCGGCGCAGGAACTGCTGGCGCACGCTGGCCCGGGCCAGCGGCAGGTCATCGAGCTCCTCCAGGGAGGTCATCACCCGACCGGGCAGCTGGTCGAGGATGCGATCGGGGCTGAGGCGCCAGCGGCTGCCACCGGGGAGGCGGGGATCGCTGCGGGCGACGAGGTAGTGGCGGATGCGGCCGCTGCGCAGTTCCACGGCGGCATCGGCGACGCTGCCGAGCGGACGGTCGTCGGCACCGGTGAGCGTTGCCTCCAGCAGGGTGGGGAGACGGCCCACCGTCGCCGCATCGGTGACGGCGGGTTCGCCGGCGACGAACAGCTCCTGCTCGTCAAGTCCGCGCAGCTGATCGAGGCGCCACACCAGCCGGCGCTGGGAGAGGGCGGAGGGTCGGCTCACCCAGCCGAGCAGACGATGCACCGGTGGATGCATCCAGCCGTTCACGCCGAGGCCATGCTCCAGGCCCTGCTCGCAGCGCACGCGCCGCCGCAGGAGGTCGCTCAGGAGCAGCTGCTCGGGAAGGGCCAAGCGCTCAGGAGCGGATCTGGACCGGCATCACCAGGTAGGTGAACGCCCCATCCTCAGCGGTCGGCACCAGCACCGCCGGCGTGGTGGGCCCATTGCAGCGCAGTTCCACCTCCTCGCCGGCCATGGCCTTGAGGCCGTCGAGCAGGTAGCGGACGTTGAAGGCGATCTCGATCGCTTCCCCCTGCAACGTGGCCGCCAGATCCTCGGAGCCACTGCCCACGTCCTGGGCGTCGGCCCGCAGCACCACCCGGCCGGCCGCCGGATCGCTGCTGATCTTGACGACGTTGTTGTGCTGATCCGCCAGGACAGCCACCCGCTCCAGGGCGGCCACGAAGGCGCGACGGTTGAGGCCGAGGCGACGGCCGAACTCGTTGGGGATGAGTTGGCCGTAGTTGGGGTAGGTGCCGTCGAGGCTGCGGGTGGTGAGCACCTGATCCGCCCAGAGCACCACCACCTGTCCCCGTTCGCAAAACAGGCTCAGGGGCTCCTGGGAGGGGCGACCGGAGAGGAGTCGCTCCAACTCCCGCAGGGACCGGGAGGGAACGGTGACCGCGAAGGGCTCGCCGCCGGCCTCCTCAGCGGCCTCCCCCAGCGCGTGGGGCAGCTGCTGCACCGCCAGGCGGTGGCCATCGGTGGCGGCGCACTCGAGGCGGTCACCATCGAGCTGGAGATGCACGCCGGTGAGGATCTGCTTGGCCTCGTCGCCGCTGCTGGCGAACAGGGTGGCGCGGAGGCCCCGCACCAGGGCCTCCGCGTCGAGACGGATCGGATGGCCGCTCTGGGCCAGGGGCAGATCGGGGAAGTCCTCGGCGGGCATGCCGCGCATCTGGTAGCTGCCGGAGAGGCTGCTGATCTCCACCTGCTCACCGCCCTCCTCGCAGAGGAGCGTGATCGGGCTGTCGGCGGGCAGGCGGCTGACGATCTCGCCGAACAGACGGGCGGGCAGGGTGATGGCGCCGCTGCCATCGACGGAGGCGGGCAGGCTGGTCTGGATGCCGAGGCTGAGGTCGTAACCGGTGAGGCTGAGGCGACCGGTGGCGGCGTCGGCGGTGAGCAGCACATTGGCCAGCACCGGATGGGTGGGGCGGCCCGCCACGGCACGGCTCACCAACTGGAGGCTGGCGTTGAGTTCAGCCTGGGAGCAGACCAGCTTCATGGGGGGCGGACCTCGTCGACAAAACGCGGCGAACAGGCGGGCCCACGGTTTCACACGGTGGACAAAAGCGCAACGGGCGCCGGGTCGGGGACCCGGCCCTGGCCGTGGAGCACTCCGGACTGGAAAAGAAGAAAAGATTTTTTTAAAAAACAAAACAAACCCGTAGCCGTAGGGGCGGTGGAAATCCGGAAAACCCCCCAAAACCCCCGCTGGGCACGGCCTTGGCAGCCCCCAGGGCCTGGGGGAACGTGCCGCCGGAATGGGGAGGAGCGCCCGCTTTCCACCGTTTCCAGACGGTGCGGAAAACCGCGGCCCGTCAGCAGCCTCCTCCTTCCCCGCCGATCCCCCGGTCCCCCACGCCGCTTTCCCCAGGCTTTCCCTCGGCCGGATCGGCCGCCGACCACCCGCTCAGAAGCCCATCACCCGGGCCACCGTGTCCGTATCGGGATCGAGGCCGGTGTGGAAGCGGGAATCGTTGTTTTCGATCGCCGTGGCTGGATCCTTCAGCCCGTTGCCGGTGAGCACGCAGACGACGGTGGCCCCGCTGGGCACCTCCTCGCGCCGTTTCAGCAGGCCGGCCACCGAGGCGGCGCTGGCGGGCTCACAGAACACCCCCTCGCCGCTGCCCAGCAGCTTGTAGGCCTCGATGATCTCGGCGTCGCTGACCGCCATGAAGTCACCGTTGCTCTCGCTGCGGGCGCGCAATGCGTTCTCGCGGTTGACGGGGTTGCCGATGCGGATCGCCGTGGCGATGGTGTCGGGCTGCTCCACCGGGTGGCCCAGCACCATCGGGGCGGCTCCGGCCGCCTGGAAGCCCATCATGCGGGGCAGGCGCGCGCTGTGGCCGGCCGCCTTGTATTCCTGGAAGCCCATCCAGTAGGCGCTGATGTTGCCCGCGTTGCCCACAGGGATGCACAGCCAGTCGGGGGCGTCGCCGAGGGCGTCGACCACCTCGAAGGCGGCGGTCTTCTGTCCCTGCAGCCGGTAGGGGTTGAGGGAATTCACCAGGGTGACGGGGTAGCGATCCGCCACCTCCCGCACGATCGCCAGGGCCCGGTCGAAGTTGCCTTTCACCGCCAGCACCTCGGCGCCGTAGAGCAGGGCCTGGGCCAGCTTTCCCTGGGCCACGTAGCCATCCGGGATCAGCACGAAAGCGCGCATGCCACCACGGCGGGCATAGGCGGCGGCCGCCGCCGAGGTGTTGCCGGTGCTGGCGCAGATCACCGCCTCGGAACCCTCCTCCCGGGCCTTGCTGATCGCCATCGTCATGCCCCGGTCCTTGAAGGAGCCGGTGGGGTTGAGGCCGTCGTATTTGAGGAACACCTTCACGCCGCGGCCGATGCGCGCCGCGATCACCGGTGCCGGGATCAACGGGGTGGCTCCCTCCCGCAGGGTGATCACCGGGGTGGCCGCACTCACCGGCAGCCAGGACCGGTAGGCCTCAATCAGGCCTGGCCAGTCCTGCAGCGTGGCTCGCGGGCCGCCGAGGCGCCGCAGGACTTGGAGCACGGCCGAGCAAGAAACGGACGGGTGAGACGAATGTACGCCTCGGCAGGGTCAGGACGCGCCGGTGCCCACATCCTTCGGCGGCGTGCCGCCATCTTTCGGAGCCGGAGCGCCCTTGCCGTCGCCACCATCGCCGCGGCTGCCCAGGTCGAGGGGCGATTCGGAGAAGAAGCGCACCAGATCGGCCACCGAGCTGGCCTTCTGCATCAGGGCCAGAAGCGCCGGCAGGCTGACCGCCAGCTCCTGGCTCGGGTAGGCCCGCAGGAAGGAGAGGGGCGAGAGGGAGCCGCCGTTGTCGGCGATGCCGAGCACCACCGCCGAACGCAGGGCGGGCAGACCCACCTGGCGGGCGTTGAGCGGGAAGACGATGCTGCTGAGGCGCTCCAG
>JBILEP010000012.1:0-16430 GCA_044352045.1 Cyanobium sp.
CTGCAGCAGCGGCACCTCCTCGGCGGGCATCTCCACCCCCAGGTCGCCCCGAGCCACCATCACGCCATCGCAGAGGGGCAGGATGGAGTCGATCGTGTCGATCGCCTCGAATTTCTCGATCTTCGCTACCACCGGCGTGCTGTGCCCCTGGGAACGGATCAGTTCGCGGATCTCCTGCATGTCGGAGGGGTTGCGCACGAAGCTGAGCGCCACCCAGTCGACCCCCTGTTGCAGTCCGAAGCTGAGGTCGCGGCGGTCTTTATCCGTAAGGGCGCGGATCGAGAGCTGCACATCCGGGAAGTTGACCCCCTTGTTGTTGGAGAGCACGCCACCGACGGTGACGCGGCAGTGCAGGGTCTGCTCGGCCTGGTCGACCGATTCGCAGACCATCTCCACCCGCCCGTCATCCAGCAGGATGCGGCTGTCCTGGGTGACCTCATCGGCCAGCCGGCTGTAGGTGACACAGGCCATGCTCTGGTCGCAGGCCACCGGACGGGAGGTGAGGCGGAAGCGGTCGCCCTTGGCCAGGGTGATCGGGCCGTTCTCGAAACGGCCCAGGCGGATCTTCGGTCCCTGCAGGTCCTGGAGGATGCCGATGTGCGCCCCCAGCTCGTGGGCCACCTGGCGGATCGTGGCGATGCGCAGGGCGTGGTCCTGGTGGTCGCCGTGGGAGAAGTTGAGGCGGAAGGTGGTGGCACCGGCCTCGATCAGCCTGCGCAGCACCTCGGGCGATTCGGTCGCCGGGCCGATGGTGGCCACGATCTTGGTGCGGCGCGTCAGGTCGGGGCGGACCATCGGATCTGCGCTGACAAAGGCGGAAACTACCATCCGGCAACCTATCGCCAGGCTTGCCATGGACCTTCGCACCTATCAGCAGCGCTCCCGCCAGACCGCCCGCTACCCCGACGTGGGCCACAACACCACCTATCCCACCCTCGGGCTCTGCGGGGAGGCCGGCGAAGTGGCCGACAAGATCAAGAAGGTGATGCGGGACCGCGGCGGGGTGCTGGATGACCAGGTGCGCGAGGACCTGCGCCTGGAGCTCGGCG
The DNA here is from genome assembly GCA_044352045.1 of Cyanobium sp. Lineage (GTDB taxonomy): Bacteria > Cyanobacteriota > Cyanobacteriia > PCC-6307 > Cyanobiaceae > Cyanobium. The sequence goes on from JBILEP010000012.1 coordinate 1,050, forward strand.
ATGTGCTCTGGTACCTGGCCCAGCTGGCCACCGAACTGGATCTGGATCTCGCCGAGATCGCGGAGGCCAACCTCGCCAAGCTGGCCAGCCGGGCCGCCCGTAACGTGATCGCAGGCAGCGGCGACCGGCGGTGAAACCACAACCACGACGCTGGATCCCGTTGCACCCCTTGCTGCTGGCAACCCTGCTGGCGGTGGGCCTGGCGGTCGGCCTGCTGGCGGGGCCCGCTCCCGCCCAGGCGGCCGAGCTGCAGGTGAGCGAGGTGCGGCTCGAACCCTGCCCTGTCGAGGACATCGGTTTCCAATCGGATCGGCGCGGTGGCGGCGGGGCCAGTTGCTGGGCGCTGCGCGGTTTGGTGCGCAACGGCGGGCGGCGCCCCGTGGTGGACACCGACCTGTTCGCCTTGATTCTTGATGCCAGCGGCGAACCGGTACTGCCCAACCGCACCCGGGTGGGTTCGATCGGCGATGTGCCCCCGGGCGAGACTCCCTTCGCCCTGCGACTGGCGGTGCCGGCCGGAACCCCCGGACCGTTGCAGGTGCGCAACGCCCGCGCCCGCGGCTTCAGCGCCCCGGTGCGCAGCCGGGCTGGGGAGGGGGATGAGCTGCTCCCCCTCGAGCAAGCCCTGGCTCCGGTAAGCGATCCGGAGACCAGCGAACGCGGGCTTCAGTAGGGGATGACGGAGCCCATCAAGGTGGCGCTGGCGCCATTGAGCAGGCTCTGGGCCAGTTGCAGCACCAGGAAGGCCACGATGGCCGAAAGGTCAAATCCCCCCAGGGGCGGGATCAGGCCGCGGAACACATTGAGATAGGGGTCGGTGATGGCGCTCACCCCGGAGAGCAGGGGATTGCTCCAGTCGAGGTTGGGGAACCAGCTCAGCAGGACCCGCACCAGGAGCACCAGCAGGTAGATGCTCAGGGTCTGGGCGAGCACCTGCAGGATGAAGACGAGAAGGGTCATGGCGATGAGAAGCCAGTTCACAGTATGGCCAGATTCTCCCCCTCAGGCCGCGCGTTCCTCGCTCTCCACCGCCGCTGCGGCCGGGGGAGCAGCCCGTGCCGCCCGGGGGGTGGCGGGCAACTCGTCGGCTTGGACGGCGAAGGTGCGGTGGAACTTCTCGCTCAGGCTCAGCCAGTAGGAGCGCCCTTCGCTCTGGCGCTTGCGTTCGATGAACCCCTGGGCCAGCAATTCCTTGATGTGGTCGTAGGCGCCGGAGCCGCGAAGATCCACCAGATCCGACTGGAGGATGCGCTTCTTGAGGGCGATGGTCGCCAGGGTGCGCAGCGCGGCGGTGCTCAGGTCGATGGGCAGCAGATCCTGCACCAGATCCCCGAGGCTCTCGCGCAACTGCAGGCTGTAGCTCTGGCCATCCTGGCGAATCTCCAGGGCGGTGTCGCGATGGGCGTAGTCGGCCATCAGGGTGATCAGGGCCAGCTCCGCCTGTTCCCGGTTGACGGCGGCGATCTCGGCCAGTTCCGCCAGGCTCAGGGGGCGCCCCTTGAGGTAAAGGATCGCCTCCAGACGGGCTGGCAGGGAAAGGCTGATGGGGCTGCCATCAGCACGGGCGTATTCCCAGCTGGCTTCAGCCGGGGCGCTGGCGGTGGGTTCGGCGGGAGGGCTGGCCATGGCCGGGCTCCAGCGCGGTGGACCCGCAACGTATCGCAGCCCTCAGACCCCCACCAGCCCGGAGGAAGCGGGCAGGCGGCCGGTCGGCCCGAGGAAGAGGCGGTAGGCGGGATTGTGGGTCTCCTCCCAGTGCTGGTAGGGCAACTCCGCCAGGAAGGCCTGCCATTGCTCCAGTTCCCCCTCGGGCACCTGCACCCCCACCACGATCCGACCCACATCGGCGCCGTGGTTGCGGTAATGGAAGATGCTGATGTTCCAGTTGGGATGGAGGGCGCTGACAAAGGCCATCAGCGCCCCGGGCCGCTCCGGGAATTCGAAGCGATAGAGCAGTTCCTGGCCCTGCTCCAGTGCCGCTCCAGCGCTGGCGGGCAGCCGTCCACCCACCATGTGGCAGAGGTGGAGTTTGGCCAGTTCGTTGTCGGTGAGGTCGTGGCAGGGCAGGGCGGCGGCCTCCAGGTCGGCCATCAGGGCTTGTCTGTCCTGGCGGTCGCGGATCTGCACCCCCACGAAGATGTGGGCGAAGCGGGGATCGGCAAGGCGATAGCTGAACTCGGTGAGACTGCGCTGCCCCAGCAGCCGGCAGAACTCCCGCAGGCTGCCGGGCCGCTCCGGGATCTCCACCGCCAGCAGGGCCTCCCGCTGCTCCCCCAGCTCCGCCCGCTCGGCCACGAACAGCAGCCGGTCGAAATTCATGTTGGCGCCGCAGGCCACCGCCACCAGCGTGCGGCCGCGCAGGCCACGACGCTGCACGTCTTTTTTCATGCCTGCCACCGCCAGGGCGCCGGCGGGCTCGAGGATCGAGCGGGTGTCCTCGAACACGTCCTTGATGGCGGCACAGATCTCATCGGTGTCCACCGTCACCATCGCGTCGACGTACTGACGCGCCAGGGCGAAGGTTTGCTCCCCCACCTGCCGCACCGCCACGCCGTCGGCGAACAGACCCACCTGCTCCAGGCGCACCCGCTCCCCCGCCGCCAGGGAGCGGGTCATGGCGTCCGCGTCCACCGGTTCGACACCGATCACTTGCAGGCGGGGCCAGAGGCTCTTGACGTAGGCCGCGATCCCGGCGATCAGGCCGCCACCCCCCACCGCCACGTAGATCGCATCCGGCGGTTCGGAGCACTGGCGCAGGATCTCCAGGCCGATCGTGCCCTGGCCGGCGATCACCTCTGGGTCGTCGAAGGGGTGGATGAAGTGGAGCCCCCGCTCCCCCTCCAGCCGACGGGCTTCGGCGTAGGCCTCGTCGTAGGTGTCCCCGTGCAGCACCACCTCGGCGCCCCGGGCCGCCACCGAGCGCAGCTTCTGGGCGGCCAGGGCCACCCCCTGGGCGTGGTTGCCGGCGCTGGCGGCGATCACGCCCCGCGCGCGCTCCTCGGCGGTGAGGCCCACCATCTTGTTGTAGGCGCCGCGCAGCTTGAAGCTGAAGACCGGTTGCAGGTCTTCCCGCTTGAGCAGCACCTGGTTGTCCAGGCGACGGGAGAGGTTGGGTGCGGGATCCAGGGGCGATTCGATCGCCACGTCGTAGACCCGAGCCCGCAGGATGCGCTGCAGGTAGGCGCTGGCCAGGGGCATGCCCCCGGGGCCGTAGGGATTGGCGAGGCCTTCCTTCATGGGCTCCAGTGTGGCAAGTGGCCGCGGCCCCGCCGAGGGGGCTGCCCCGCGCAAACGGTGGCGATCGCCGCCGAACGCCGGAACGGAACCCGTAGATTGCCCGGGTTCAGATCGAAACGGTCATGCACCTCAGCGAGCTGAGTCACCCGAACCAGCTCCACGGTCTGAGCGCCGCGGAACTCGAGGCGATCGCCCGCCAGATCCGCGAGAAACATCTGGAGGTGGTCTCCACCAGCGGCGGCCACCTCGGCCCGGGCTTGGGGGTTGTGGAGCTCACCCTCGCCCTCTACCAAACCCTCGACCTGGACCGGGACAAGGTGGTCTGGGACGTGGGCCACCAGGCCTATCCCCACAAACTGATCACCGGCCGTTACGCCCGCTTCCATACCCTCCGCCAGAAGGACGGGGTGGCCGGTTATCTGAAGCGCTGCGAAAGCCGCTTCGACCACTTCGGCGCCGGCCACGCCTCCACAAGCATTTCCGCTGCCCTGGGCATGGCCCTGGCCCGCGACGCCCGCGGCGAGGATTTCCGTTGCGTGGCGGTGATCGGCGACGGGGCCCTCACCGGTGGCATGGCCCTGGAGGCGATCAACCACGCCGGCCATCTGCCCCGCACCAACCTTCTGGTGGTGCTGAACGACAACGACATGTCGATCAGCCCGCCGGTGGGCGCCCTCTCCACCCACCTCAACCGCATGCGGCTGAGCAAGCCGGTGCAGTTCCTGCAGGACAACGCCGAGGAGGCGATCCGCCACCTGCCCTTCCTGCACGGCGAGCTGCCCGCCGAACTCAAGACCCTCAAGGAGAGCATGAAGCGCCTGGCCGTTCCCAAGCTTGGGGCGGTGTTTGAGGAGCTGGGCTTCACCTACATGGGCCCGGTGGATGGGCACGACATCCCGGCGATGATGCGCACCTTTGAGGACGCCCACCGCACGGAGGGCCCGGTGCTGGTGCACGTGGCCACCACCAAGGGCAAGGGCTATCCCTACGCCGAGGCCGACCAGGTGGGCTACCACGCCCAGTCCGCCTTCGACCTGGCCACGGGCAAGGCCTACCCCTCCAGCAAGCCCAAGCCGCCGAGCTGGAGCAAGGTGTTTGGCCAAACGCTCGTCACCCTCTGCGAGCAGGATCCGCGGGTGGTGGGCATCACGGCGGCCATGGCCACCGGCACCGGCCTCGATCTGCTGGAGAAGGCCCTGCCGAAGCAGTATTTCGACGTGGGCATCGCCGAACAGCACGCCGTGACGATGGCGGCGGGGATGGCCTGCGAAGGGCTGCGGCCGGTGGTGGCGATCTACAGCACCTTCCTGCAGCGGGCCTACGACCAGCTCATCCACGACGTGGGCATCCAGAACCTGCCGGTCACCTTTGTGCTCGATCGCGCCGGCATCGTCGGCGCCGATGGCCCCACCCATCAGGGCCAATACGACATCAGTTACCTGCGGGCGGTGCCCAACTTCACCGTGATGGCCCCCAAGGACGAGGCGGAGCTGCAGCGGATGCTGGTTACCTCCATCCAGCACGACGGCCCCTGCGCCTTGCGCATTCCCCGCGGCGAGGGGGAGGGGGTGCCCTTGATGGAGGAGGGCTGGCAGCCGCTGGAGATCGGCAAGGGCGAGCTGCTCGCCGATGGCGATGACCTGCTGATCGTGGCCTATGGCTCGATGGTCTACCCCGCCCTGGCCACCGCCGGCCTGCTGCAGGAGAAGGGGATCCGGGCGGCGGTGATCAATGCCCGCTTCCTGCGGCCCCTGGATGAGGGTCTGATCCTGCCGATCGCGCGTCGCATCGGTCGGGTGGTGACAATGGAGGAGGGGGCGCTGGCGGGCGGCTTCGGGGCCGCGGTGGTTGAATCCCTCAGCGACCACGACGTCCTGGTGCCGGTGCTGCGTCTGGGCATCCCCGATCAGCTGGTGGATCACGCCAGCCCGGATCAGAGCAAGCAGAGCCTGGGCCTCACCCCCCCGCAGATGACCGATCGCATCCTGGAGCGCTTCCCGCTGCGCGCCGCCGGGGCCAATCGCGCCGCGGTGCCGGCCTGATCGCCCTGGCCGATTGTCAGGTGCTGGTGGTGGGGGCCGGTCCGGCCGGTGGGGAGCTGGCGCGCCGGCTCGCCCAGGGTGGTGTGGCTGTGGAGCTGGTGGATCGCCTGCCCGATCTTCGTGAGGTGGCGTTCAGCAGCGCCGCCGTTCCCCTCGACACGGTGGCGCGCTTCGCCCTTCCGGCCGCTGTGGTGGCCAGTCGCTGGCGGGGCTGGCGCCTGATCGGGCCCGGCGATCGCCGACGCGACTGGCAGGCCCCCGGACCGCTGGGGGCCGTGCTTGATTTCGGCGCCCTACGGCACTGGCTGGCTGAGGAGTGCCGCCGTTGGGGGGGCGAGGTAAGGCTGGGCCGCACCGCCCTCCACTCTCACCCGGACGGGGACAGGATGGTGACCCGGCTGCGGCGGGTCGGCGGTGCCGAGGAAACGATCGTCAGCCATTGGGTGATCGACGCCACGGGGGAGCGGCGCAGCCTGCTGGGCGAAGGGGAACCGGGCGCCAGCCATGGCCGCCCCGACCCGCTGATCAGCGGCGTGGGGGTGGAGTGGCTCCTGCAGGTGCCGGAAGCCAGCTGGCGCCGCTGGCACGATCGGCTCACGTTCTGCCTGGGGAGTGACTGGCTCCCCCAGGGCTACGGCTGGGTGTTCCCGATGCAGCCCGGGGTTCTCAAGATCGGCATCTGCCGGTACTGCGATCCCCACCGACCCCAGCCCCCCCTCGCCCCGCTGCTGGAGCGCCTGATGGAGCGGTTGTTGGAGCCCCAGGAGCTGGCCCAGGCCCAGGTGCTCGATCGCCACGGTGGCCGGGTGCGCAGCCGCGTGCACCGGCGTGAACCCCACCGCATCGGCCGGTTGGTGGGTCTGGGGGATGTGGTCAGCACCGCCAACTTGTTGGGGGGCGAGGGAATCCGCCATGCCCTCACCAGCAGCGCCGTGCTGGCGCCCCTGTTGCTGGAGGCCCTGGCCGGCCAGGCTGGAGAGGATCCTCTCGACCGGTATCCCCGTCGCCTGCGGCGCGCCTTGGGCTGGCGCTGGGCGCTCAGCGGTCGGGTGGCGCGGCGCACCTGGTTCGGTCTGCGGGATGAGGCGGGCGACCGGCGACTGGTGCGGATCCTCGACAGCCTGGAAACCTGCCGGGCGGAGGATCTCTCCGCCCTGCTGTTCGACTACCGCTTCGAGCGCTACGGACTGCGGATCCTTCCTTACCTACTGGGCTGGCGCTGAGGCCCAGGCCTCACAGCACGCCGCGGGAGGCCAGGCCCTGGATGGCGCCGATGCCGAGGATGTGGCCGAGGCTGAGGGTGCCGAGCATGGCGCCGTGGCTGAGGCCACCGAAGAAATTCGGGCTGGGCAGCTTCAGGCCCACATCGGGCTTCTGGATTGTGGCCTTGCCGATGGCGATGGCGATCACGTTGGCGACGATCATCACCAGCGCCACCTTGGGCGACCAGGCGATGGTGGTGGGGGCTAAGGCCAGGACGGGGGAGAGAAGCGGAGCGATCATGGCGCGGATACCGACGGCCCCATCTTCCGGGTGCTGACCGCCGCTTCCCGGCGCCCGTAAGACTTGTTCATCTGGAGGGCTCGGCCAGGAGGCGCTCGCGCAGGCCCGCCACCAGCCCGTTGCGCTTGAGGGCGCTGATCGCCAGGTCGATGCGCTCGGCGGTGGCGCTGGGCAGGGAGGACCCGAAGGCGAAGGCCTGGGATTCCGGCCGGATGCCCTGCAAGGCCAGCCGCGTTCGACCTGGATTCTGCTGCTGGGCCTGCAGCCAGGTGAGCTGGAGGTTGTCCGCCAGGATCGCGTCCACGCGCCGCTGCTGCAGCAGCGGCAGGCCATCGGCGACCCGGCGCAGCGGCACCGCCCGTGCCGGCGGCCCCGCCTGACGGTTCAGCTCCCTCAGCAAGGCCTCACTGGCCGAGCCAGGACGCACCCCCACCCGTTTGCCGCGCAGGTCGGCGGGGGTCTCCAACCGGCCGCTGAGCCGCCCCTGGGTTTCGTTCACCACCGTGACCGTGAGATAGCCCACCAGCAGCGAAGCGGAGACGATGCGCACCAGGTAGGCCGCCAGCACGATCGCGTTGCCGCGGGTGGTCTCCACCACCACGTTGCCGCCCGGACCGGTGGCCAATACCTGGAACAGCTTCGTGGCGCTGCGCCGCACCCCTTGCAACCGGGTCTCCGGCCGCTGGCCGTAACCCTCCACGTGCCAGGCCAGCAGGGTGAGCAGGGCGTTGGCCGCCAGGAAACCCCCCAGGAGCTGCAGCAGGGTGGGGCCGAACAGGGAGGCCAGAAAGGCCCGTCCGAGATCCAGCCGCGAATTGATCACCATCACCGCCAGACCGTCCTCCTGGAAAGGGAGGCTGAAGCGCAGCCGGGTGAGCCGCTCCGGCGAGACATTGAGGCAGCCGATCGCCACATCGATCCGATCCGCGGCCGCCGCCTCCAGCAGCGCGCTGGTGCTGGGCAGCGGCCGGAGCACGAAGGCCAGCCGCTCGCGGCTGGCGATGCGATTCCACAGATCAACCGCCAACCCCTGCCAGGCCTCGCCGGTCCGCCAGGCGCAGGGCTGGGAACCATCCACCACCCCCACCCGCAGCACCGCCGACGCTCCCTCGGCGGGCAGCCAGAGCGCGCCCACCACCAGCACGGCGAGCGGCAGCAGCCCGGCCCGCCTCACCCGCGTCGCTCCCGCGCCAGAAAGCCCAGCGCCACCAGCAGGTTGCTGAGGGTGAGGAAGGCTTCGGCACCCCCGTGCAGCGGGTCGACGTTGGCCAGTAATTGCCCGTAGCGCACCTGGGCGACGATCGCCGCCGCGATCGTGACGGCCACGAACAGCAGGGTGAGCTGGAAGCCCCGCAGCGCCAGGCGGGGGAAGCTCTCGACCCTTGACGCCCACCAGAGGAAGGCCAGGTAAGGGAGCAGGGACAGCACGAAGAGCGGCGTGGGGTCGAAGGACGCCAGACGCTCCAGGCCGGCCAGCAGCAGATCCGTCGCCGTCGTGCCGACGGGGGTGCTCATCGAGGTTCGCCGGCTCTGAGGCGCCCGGCGCGCTGCAGCCGCAGCAGGTTCCAGGCCGCCGCCGCCAGGGCGACGTTGCCCAGGGCGGTGAGGCCTGCCTGGAACACGACCAGACCCTGCAGGGCGGGCGTGTTGTCGAACAGATGCCAGGTGCAGGCGGCCATGGCGCTCACCAGCGCCGGCACCATGGCCAGGGAGAGCCACCTCCAGCCGTCCTCCCGGCGCCAGGCCCCCCAGGCCTGGATGGCCAGGATTGCGGCCATCCACTCCAAGACGGAGGTGATGTGGATCCACCAGGTTCCGAAGGAGAGGGCATGCATCGATGCCACCAGCGGCGTTCCGTAATGTACGGGCTTCGGCGTGGCCGGCGGCGATGGTGCACTCCCTTCCCCCTTCCGCCCGCGATCGCCCCCAGGCCTCAGCGGAGGCCCACCGGACCCACCGCCCCCTGCTCTGCGGCTACTACGGCGAGCACAACCTCGGCGACGACGCTCTGCTGAGGGTGTTGCTCGATCAGCTGCCGTCCCACCTCCAGCCCCTCGTCACCGCCCACGATGAGGCCCTGGTGCGCAGCCGCTTCGGGGTGGCCACGGTGGAGCGCCGCAGCCTGGGGGAGGTGTTGCGTGCCCTCGATCGTTGCGATTCCCTCGTGCTGGGGGGCGGCAGCCTGCTGCAGGACGCCACCAGCTTCCGCAGCCTGGTCTATTACGCCCTGCTGATCCTCTGCGCCCGGGCCCGGGGCCGGCCCGTGCTGCTCTGGGGTCAGGGCCTCGGGCCGCTGCGGCGGCGCCGCAGCCGGGCGTTGGTGCGTCTGCTCCTGCCGCTGGCGAGCGGTTGCAGCTGGCGGGATCCTGCCTCCGCCCTGCTGGCGACCCGCCTCGGGGGTAGGGGCGCTGTGGGCAGCGATCCGGTGTGGGCATTTCCGGCGGTGCCCTGGCATGGCCAGGGGGGGGCGATCGTGCTGTGCTGGCGCCCCCTCCGCGATTTCGGGCCTGAGCGCTGGCGTCCTTACCTGGAAGCCCTGACCCAGCTGGTGGAAAGGAGCGACCGCCCGGTGCTCTGGCTGGCGTTCCACGGCGATCAGGACCGGGGCCTGCTGGAGCGGCTGCGGCGGGAGGGGATGATCCCTGAGGCCCTGGGGCGGCGCAGCCGGGAGCAGAGGCCGGGGGATCCAGCGGAAGCCCTGAGCAGCTTCCAGCATTCCGGGCTGGTGGTGGCGATGCGACTGCATGGCCTGATCCTGGCGGCCCTGGCCGGCGCCCCCTGCGTGGCCCTCAGCTATGACCCCAAGGTTTCTGCCGCCGCTGAGGCGATCGACTGCCCCTGCCAGGAGCTGGACCAGCCGCCGCCGTCGGATCTGGCGGAGCGGTGGCACGCCTGCCTCGACCAGCCCCCCGACGCCGAGCGCATCGAAGCGCAACGGCAGGGCACCGAACCGCACCGCACCCTGCTGCGGCGCTGGCTGGGTTAGCTCAGGCGCCGCGGCGCTCCAGCACCGCCCGATCCAGGCGGGCGCCACGGGAATCCCAGGCCTCCAGGGTGAGGGCGTCGCCCTGCACGCTCAGCTCCGCGAAGCTGTAGGCGCTCACCGCCCGGGCCGTGCGGGCATTGGCCACCACAGGCCGCAGCCAGGCTCCGCCCCCGCCGACGGTGAGAAAGGTGGTGCCGTCAATCGGCCGGGTGCGCTCATAATTGTGCTCGTGGCCGTTGATGTAGAGCTGCACCCCATGGCGCTGGAACAACGGGGTCAGCCTGGCGATCGCGGCCGGGTCGTCGCCGTAGAGGCCGGCGGAGTAGATGGGGTGATGGCCAACCACCACCTTCCAGGGGGCATCGCTGGCGGCCAGGGCATTCTTGAGCCACGGCATCTGGTGCTGCCAGCGGGCGTTGACATTGGTATCGATCAGGAAGAACGCCACCGGCCCGCGGCGCAGGCTGTACCAACGCCCGGCCATTCCGAAAGGGCGGTAGCGCAGCTGGGGTTCGCCGTTGTCGGTGCGGATGTCGTGGTTGCCGAGCACAGCGTGGAAGGGCACGGCGGCGGCCAGGAGTTCTCGGTAAGGGAGTTGGAAGGTGCGCTCCACCTCCAGCAGATTGCCGTCGGGATAGATGTTGTCGCCGCCGAGCAGCACCAGATCTACCGGCCTGAGCCGGTGCCGTTCGGCCATCCGCAGGCCCACGGCCCGCTGGTTGGCGTTGCCGCTGCCGACGTCAGCTAGGGCGAAAAAGCGCAGGGATGAGGGTTGGCCCAGGGTCCCAGCAGGGGCCGAACGGGCCCGGCCCGCCTGGAGCAGGGGGGTGGCGGCGATGCCGCCGAGCCACTGCAGCAGACCGCGGCGGGACAGGCCTGGCTGACTCACGCCGCCGACCCGGCGGAGACCGTGGACGGAACACGCCTTTGGTCCAGGGCGGCGAGCACCTCGGCGCTGTGGCCCGCGGGCCGCACGGCGGTCCAGATCTGGCGCAGCACCCCCTGTGGATCGATCAGGAAGGTGTGGCGCTGGGAGAAGGGGGCAAGCCAGGAGCCGTAAAGCTGACTGACCCGCCCATCCGGATCGGAGAGCAGGGGAAAGGCCAGGCCCTCGCTGCCGCAGAAGGAGATGTGGCTGTCGCCATCGTCGGCGCTGATGCCGACCACGGCGGCGCCGCGGCTGCGAAACGCCTGCAAATCCCGTTGGAAGCCGCGTGCCTCAAGCGTGCAGCCGCTCGTGAAATCACGGGGATAGAAGTAGAGAACCAACCATTGACCATCGAAATCAGCCAGGCCAAGCTCGGTGGCACGCGGCTCTCCCTGGCGATCCGGCACCACAGCGGGCAACCGGAAATCCGGGGCTGGCGTGTCGAGGGTGGGGAGAACGCCTCCCAGGGCGAGGGTTCGCTGAGGCTGAAGCTGCCAGGCCAGGGGCAGGGCCACCAGGCCGTTAAGCAGGGTTCTCCTGGAGATCGGCCCGGGGGGCATGGTGGGGAATCAGAGGCGGGCGAGATTGAGGCCCATCTCACCGGCAAAAGCCCCCAGACCCTTCTTCTGGATGGTGCGCAGCGCCTTGGTGGAGACGCGCAGGCGCACGAAGCGCTTGCCCTCGGCCCACCACAGACGCCGTTCCTGCAGGTTGACCTGCTGAAGCTTCTTGGTGCGCACATGGGAGTGGCTGACGGCCATGCCGTTGTTGGCGCGCTTGCCGGTGAGCTGGCAGACCCGGGACATGACGATCAACCGAAAACGAACAGACGGGCTGACGCCCGATGGGCAAACTTAGCAAACGCCCTCCTGTCCCCAGCCAACGTCATCAAGCCAACCCCTGGAGACGCTCGCCAGTCGCGGCGTCAAACCAGAGCTCATGGTGACGCTCCCAGCCCACCCTCAGGGCGTCGGGGCAGGCGTGCGCGGCGGGGAGAAGCATGCGCAGGTCGCCCTGCTCGCTCTCCAGCCAGAGCAACTGCTGCGAGCCCCACCACTCCCGCCGCTGGAGCCGGGCCGCCAGACCCCCCTCCGCCACGGGCCGCAGATGCTCGGGCCGCAGCCCCAGCTGGCGGCCGTCCCGGGGCGGCAGCAGGTTGAGGGCCGGCCGGCCGAGGAAGGTGGCCACGAAACGGTTGTGGGGTTTCTCGTACAGCTCCCGCGCTGTGCCCACCTGCTGCAGCCGGCCGGCCTCCAGCACCGCCAACCGGTCGGCCAGACCGATCGCCTCCTGCTGATCGTGGGTGACGTACAGCACCGGCGCCTCGCCGCCGCAGAGCAGGCGACGCAGTTCCGGACGCAGCTCCTCCCGCAGCTGGGCGTCGAGGTTGCTCATCGGCTCATCGAGGAGCATCAGGGCTGGCTGGCGCAGCAGGGCCCGCGCCAGGGCCAGGCGCTGCCGTTGACCGCCGGAGAGTTGGGCCGGACGGCGCTCCCGCAGCTCGGCGAGTTGCAGGAGTTCGAGCACGGCGTCGATGCGCCGCTCCCGCTCCTGGGGCGGCACGCCCCGCACCCGCAGCCCCAGGGCCAGGTTGCCGGTGACGTTGAGGTGTGGATAGAGGGCGTAGCTCTGGAACACCATCGCCACCCGTCGCCTGCCGGCCGGTTCCTCGGTGATGTCTCGCCCCCCCAGCAGGATGCGGCCACCCTGCTCCGGCAACTCCAGGCCCGCCACCAGGCGCAGGGTGGTGGTCTTGCCGCAGCCGCTCGGACCGAGTAAGGCCAGACATTCCCCCGCCTCCACCCGCAGATTGAGGTCTGCTAAGAGGGTGCGACCGCCGACCCGGCGACCCAGCTGTCGCAGCTCCAGCACGCTCATCCCTTCACCGCCCCCTGGGTGAGACCAGAGACGATCGCCCGCTGGAAGAGGAGGAGAAGCAGCACCAGGGGCAGGCTGCCGAGCACGGTGGCGGCGGCGAAGGCGCCGTAGGGAATGGTGAACACCGACGAGGCGCCGATGCGGGCGATGGCGGCGCTCAGGGTAAGGAGCGACTCCCGGCTGATCCAAGTGAGGGCGATCGGGTATTCGCTCCAGCTGAACAGGAACACCAGGATGGCGGTGCTGGCGATCGCCGGCGCCAGCAAGGGCAGGAGCACGAAGCGCAAGCGCTGCAGGGGGCCGAGCCCCTCCAGCCGGGCGGCGTCCTCCAGCTCCGGGGGCAGGTCGGCCAGTGCCGCGCGCAGCAGCAGGATCGCCAGGGGGAGGGAGAGGGCGGCGTAAGGCAGGGCGAGGGCGAGCAGGTGGTTCCCCAGACCCAGCTGGCGCGCCCACTCCAGCAGGGCGAGGAAGAGAAGTGCGGTTGGGAAGAGGCTCGCGGCCAGCAACAGGGCGAGGGTGCCCCAGCGCAGGGCGCCGCGCTGCTGCTGCAGGCCGTAGGCGCAGGGGATGGCCAGCAGCAGGGTGAGGGCTGTGCCGGCCACGCCCACCACGGCGCTGTTCAGCAGATAGCGCCAGAAGGGAGGATCGGCCGCCAGCAACTGACTGTAGTTCTGCAGCGTCCAGCCGCCGAAGATCCCCCCACCCGGGCTTCCCAGCCCCTGCGGGCCGGACACCAGCGCATCGGCCGGGCGCAGAGAGGTGTAGAGCTGCCAGAGCAGCGGCCCCAGGCTCCACAGCAGCGCGACGGCCCGGATCATGCGGCGGACCCGGCCCGCCGCTGCCACATCAGCCAGAGCAGGCCGGGCAGGAGCAGAAGCAGGAAGGTGGCGAGCAGCACCGTCGCGCCATAGCCGAAGTCGAGGAAGCGCATGGCGTTGAGATAGGCGTAGAGCGCGAGGCTCTCGGTGCTGCCGGCGGGACCACCGCCGGTGAGCACCTGGATCAGGTCGAACACCCCCAGCGCCTGGGCCAGGCGGAACAGAGCCGCCAGGCCGATCCAGGGGCTGAGCAGCGGCAGCAGCAGGCGCCTGAGGATCTGCCAGCGATCGGCCCCCTCCAGCACCAGGGCCTCCTCCAGTTCAGGCGGGATCGCCTGCAGGCCGGCCAACAGCAGCAGGGCCACGAACGGGGTGCTCCTCCAGACATCAGCGACGACCACGGCGAACCAGGTGCTGGCGGGGGTGGAGAGAAAGGGGTAGGGGGGAAGGCCGGCGGCGATCAGCAGGCTGTTGAGTGGTCCGTGGGGCTCGTTGTAGATCCAGCGCCAGCCCAGGGCCATCACCGTGGCGGGCAGGGCCCAGGGGAGAAGCACAGCGGTGCGCAGGCCTCCGCCGGCGGCTCTGCCGCCGCGGGGGCCGCGCAGCAACAACGCCAGCGCCAGGCCAAGCAGAAGTTCCAGGCCCACGGAGACGGCGGCGAAGCGCAGGGTCTGGCCGGCGTCCTGCCAGAAGCGGCCATCCTGCGCCAGCCGCAGCCAGTTGGCGCCGCCATTGGCCACCGGCTCCAGGGCGGTGAGCACCGAGGTGGCGTGGGCGCTGAGCCAGGCGTAGCGAGCCAGCGGAGCGAGGAACACCACCGCCAGGAGCGTGAGGGCGGGCAGCATCAGCAGCCAGGCGGTCATCCGGTCGTCCCCGCGGCGGCACGCAGCACCAGCTCACTCTGGCCCTGGCTGGTGGTGATCGCCGCGGCGGGGCTGCCGCCGCCACTGAGCAGACCGTTCACCTGCCGCTGCAGCACGTCGCTGAGCTGGGCGTAGAGAGGCGTGACCGGACGGACCACAGCCCCCTCCAGGGCGCGCCGCTGCACGGCTAGAAGCGGCAAATCCCGTTGCAATGACTCATCTTCGTAAAGACTGGTCCAGGTGGGGGCGTAGCCGTAGCGCTGGGCCAGGTGGCGCTGCACCTCCTCACCACCCAGCCAGCGGAGCACGCTGGCGGCCTCGCGAGGGTGGGGGCTGGAGCGCAGCAGGGCGAGGCCCCAGCTGCCCAGGGTGCCGGCGCCCCGCTGCCCTGGCGCCCCCACCAGGGTTGTAACCCCCACATGACCGGCCACAGGCCCGCCTCCCTCCTGGAGCAGGGCATAGGCGTAGGGCCAGTTGCGCAGAAAGGCCGCCTCTCCGGCGGCGAAGAGCTGCAGGGCCTCGTTCTCCGCGAATCCCACCACCGCGGGCGGGCTGATGCCACTGAGGATCAGATGCTGCAGCCAACGCACCGCCGCCACCGCTTCAGGGCCCTCCAGGCTGGGCCGGCCCCCCACCACGCCGCGGCCTGGCTCCCACCAGTGGGCCCCAAAGGCCTGAAGGGCCTCGCTGACCACACAGCTCAGGCCCTCGTACTGCCGCCCCTGCCAGAGGTAGCCCCAGCGCACCCGGCCATGCCGCTGCAGGCGGCGGGAGATGCTCTCCAGCTCGGCGGTGTCGCGGGGCGGGCGATCCATCAGATCGGTGCGCCAGTAGAGCAGACCCGTATCCCCCTGAAGGGGGAAGCGCCAGAGGTGGCCATCGAAACGGGTGGCGAGCCGGGCCCCGGCCACCATGCCGTCGAGGGCATCCTCTCCCAGCAGCGGTTCCAGCGGGGCGAGCCAGCCGGCGGCCGCGTACCGGGCCGTCCAGGTCTGGTCGATCAGCAGCAGGTCGTAGGGGGTGTCGCCAAGCAGCAGGCCGCTCACCGCCAGATCAGAAAGGGTGTCGCCGTCGAGGGGACCACGCACCACCTCCACCTGCAGATCGCGGTGGGCCGCATTGAATC
>JBILEP010000162.1:0-5177 GCA_044352045.1 Cyanobium sp.
CCGAAGAAAAGGCCGACATCTGGGCCGCCTTCAACCAGCTGCAGACCTACAAAATCGACATCCCCGATCTGTTCCTGGCCAACGTGCTTCTGGTGATCAGCGATGGCGTGAACGCCCGGGTGGGCTCCCTCAGCGCCGATCGCCAGCGCTTCCAGCGCTGGCGCACCATCACCGCCGAGCAGGATCTCGACCCGCTCGGCAAGCACCGCGACCTGGAAACCGTGATCCGCGGGGTGTTCGATCCGCGCCGCTTCCTCGACTTCCTCCATTACTTCTGCCTCTTCGAGGACGACGGCCAGATCATCAAGAAGATCGCCGCCTACCACCAGTTCCACGCCGTGCGGGAAGCGGTGGAGCGGGTGGTGCAGGCCAGCTGCCCCGAGGGCGACCGCAAGGCCGGCGTGGTCTGGCACACCCAGGGGGCCGGCAAGAGCATCGAGATGGCCTGCCTGGCCGGGATGCTGCTGCTCGATCCCCGCCTGGGGAACCCCACGTTGGTGATCGTCACCGACCGGCAGGACCTCGATGGCCAGCTGTTCGGGGTGTTCGCCGGAGCCGGCGATCTGCTGGGGGAATCGCCCAAACAGGCCGGCAGCCGCCAGGAGCTGCGGCAGCTCCTCAAAGACCGCCCCAGCGGCGGCATCGTGTTCACCACCATCCAGAAGTTCGCCCCCGAGCCCGGCGAGCAGCGCACCAGCGCCCTCAGCGAGCGCCGCAACATCGTGGTGATCTGCGATGAAGCCCACCGCAGCCAGTACGGCTTCCAGGGGCGGCTCGACCCCAAAACCGGCCAGATCAAGCTGGGCCTGGCCCGCTGCCTGCGGGACGCCCTGCCCCAGGCCACGTTCCTGGCCTTCACCGGCACGCCGATCGAGCAGCAGGACCGGGACACCCAGGCGGTGTTCGGACACCTCATCTCCGTCTACGACATCCAGCAGGCGGTGGAAGACGGGGCCACCGTGCCGATCTACTACGAATCCCGGCTGGCCCGGCTGGCGTTGCGGCTGCCCCTGCTGGAGGAGGTGGATCAGCAGGTGGATGAGCTATTCGCTGAGGAGGACGATATCCCGGCAGCGGAGCGGGCCAAGAGCCGCTGGGCTGCCCTGGAGGCCCTGGTGGGGGCCCAGCCCCGCATCGAGGAGGTGGCCGCCGATCTGGTCGCCCACTTCGAGCAGCGCTCCCGCAGCCAACCCGGCAAGGCGATGGGGGTGCTGATGAGCCGGGACATCTGCGCCCGCCTCTACGACGCCATCGTGGCCCTGCGCCCTGCGTGGCACGACGACGACCCGATGAAGGGCGTGATCAAGGTGGTGATGACGGCCGCCGCCTCCGATGCGGCCCACCTGCAGCCGCACCACACCAGCCGCCAGCAGAAGAAAGACCTGGAGAAGCGCTTCAAGGACCCCACCGACCCGCTCAAGATCGTGCTGGTGCGCGACATGTGGTTGACGGGCTTCGATGCGCCCTGCCTGGCCACCCTCTACGTGGACAAGCCGATGCGGGGGGCGAACCTGGCCCAGGCCATCGCCCGCGTGAACCGGGTGTTTGAGGACAAGCCCGGTGGCCTGGTGGTGGACTACATCGGCATCGCCCCCCAGCTCAAGGAGGCCCTCGCCACCTACACCGCCGCCCGTGGCCAGGGCAGGCCCACCCACGACACCGGCGAGGCGGTGCGGCTGGTGCGGGAGCAACTGCAGGTGGCCCGGGATCTGCTCCACCCGCTCGGCTGGAGCGGCTTCCAGGAGCCCAAAACCGCCCTGGCCCTGCTGCAGCCCTGCCTCGATCACATCCTGGCCCTGAGCGATGGCAAGAAACGCTTCTGCGATGTGGTGCTGAAGATGGCCAAGGCCCATTCCCTTTGCTCCACCACCGAGGAAGGGGCGGCCCTCGACCCTGAGGTGGCCTTCCTCAAGGGGCTCCGGGCGCTGCTGATCAAAGGAGACCCGGATGGGGGAGACGGCGCAGCCCCCAGAAACGTCGAGTTCGAGCTGCAGCAGCTGCTCTCCGGTGCTCTGGTCTCGGAAGGGGTGACAGACATCTTCCAGGTGGCGGGCCTGGAGAAGCCCGACATCAGCATCCTCTCGGATCAGTTCCTGGCCGAGATCAGCAAGATCCCCCAGAAGAACCTGGCGGTGGAGCTGCTGCAACGGCTGCTCAAGGAGGAGGTGCGCACCCGCTTCCGGCTCAACGAGGTCAAGAAGCGGCGCTTCAGTGAGCTGCTTCAGGCCTCCCTGGCCAAGTATGCGAACCGTTCGATCGAGGCCGCCCAGGTGATCGAGGAGCTGATCGCCATGGCCAGGCAGTTTCGGGATGAGGCCGACAAGCTGGAGGCCCTGGGCCTCACCACCGCCGAGATCGCCTTCTACGACGCCCTCGCCAACAACAAGTCCGCCCAGGAGCTGATGGGCGACGCGGTGCTCACGGAAATGGCGAGGGGCCTGGCCCAAAAGCTCCGCCAGAACCTCACCATCGACTGGCAGTACAAGGACAACGTGCGCGCCCGCCTGCGCACGATGATCAAGGCGCTGCTCAAGCGCTACAAATACCCGCCCGATCAGGAGGCGTCAGCCATTGAGCTGGTGCTGCGCCAGACCGAGGCGATCTCCGAGGAGTGGGCTCGGGAAGACCTCGGGAACGAGATCCAGGCGGCGGTGGCCAATGCCCTGGAGAGCCAATTCAGATGATCAAGGCCAGATCGGTGGGGGATCGGCTTTGCTGGGTTCCTTCACCCGTAGGGCCACGGCACCACTCTTTCCGCAAGGGGCTATGACCAAAAATCCCGCCCAGCCAAAAAGCCAAGCGGGGCAAGGGTTTTCAGGATGGAGCCAAGCGGACTCGAACCGCTGACCCCCTGCATGCCATGCAGGTGCTCTACCAGCTGAGCTATGGCCCCGTGGGAGGCGCGGACACCGGATGGCTGGAGAATCCGGCTGGCCCGGGGGCCGTGTCGTGCGCTGTTGGAGATTACACCGCCGCCGGCCCGCGGCCCTGCCGCCCGCGGCCGGGCCGGCCTCAGACCTGCCGCCAGACCGCCACCAGCTTGCCCTGCACGCTCACCTGGTCGGCGGGCAGGACGATCGGGGCGTAGGCGGGGTTGGCGGCCGCCAGCGTCACCTGGCTGCCCTGGCGGTGGAAGTGCTTGAGGGTGGTGCCGCTGCCAGGCACCAGGGCGCTGACGATCGTGCCCTCCCGCAGGCGGGCTGGGTCGGTCACCGGTTCCATCAGCACCACATCCCCTTCGGCGATGTGGGCCTCCACCATCGAATCGCCGTGGACGGTGAGGGCGAACAGGCCGCGGGTTTCCAGCACCGGGGCCAGGTCGAGCCGCTCCTGCACGTCGTCGAAGGTTTCGATCAGGCCGCCAGCGGCCACCGCCCCGAGCACGGGGATGCCGGGGGCCGCCACGCCGGCCAGCAGCTGCAGGGTGCGGGCCTGCCCCTCCTGCCAGGTGATCCACCCCTTCTGCTGCAGGTGGCGCAGGCGGCTCTGGATCGGCGCGGGCGAGCGCAGACCCATCGCCTCCATCATCTGGCGGATCGAGGGGCTGTGGCGGTGGCTGCCGATGTAGTCGGCGAGCCAGTCGTAGAGCTCCTGCTGGGCGGGGGTGAGGTCGTGGGGCATCGGCATGGCGGCTCTGGTACAGGTGTACCGCCGCCGGGGGCTTTTGTCCAGTCAGAGGGCGCCCAGGAGGATGCCGAGAAGCGCCTGTTGGGCGTGCAGGCGGTTTTCCGCCTGGTCGAACACGCGGCTGGCGCCCCCTTCCATCACCCCGGCGCTGATCTCCTCGCCCCGGTGGGCCGGCAGGCAATGGAGCACGATCGCCCGGCTGTCCGCCTCCGAGACCAGGGCCTCATCGAGGCACCAGCCGCGGAAGGCCTCCTCCCGCCGCTTCTGCTCGGCCTCCTGCCCCATCGACGCCCAGACATCGGTGTAGAGGGCATGGGCGCCCCGGACCGCGGCCAGCGGCTCATGCACCACCTCGATCCGGCAGCCCCCCTGCGCCAGTTGCCGTGCCAGCTCCAGCACCGCCGGCTCGGGCGCGAATCCCTCCGGGCAGCCGACCCGCACGTTCACCCCCAGCAGGGCGCCGCAGAGCATCAGGGAGTGGGCCACGTTGTTGCCGTCCCCCACATAGGCCAGGGTGAGGCCGCCGATTTCGCCAAAAGCCTCCCGCAGGGTGAGGTAGTCGGCCAGGGCCTGGCAGGGGTGTTCCCGGTCGGTGAGGGCGTTGATCACCGGGATCGCGGCCCAGTGGGCGTAGTCGTCCAGCTCGGCCTGGGCGAAGGTGCGCACCGCCAGGGCGTCCACATAGCGGCTGAGCACCCGGGCGGTGTCCGCCAGCGGTTCGCCCCGCCCCAGCTGGGTCACGGCCGGATCGAGGTCGACCGTCTGCCCGCCGGCGTGCGCCATGGCCACGGTGAAGCTCACCCTGGTGCGGGTGGAGGCCTTGGTGAAGATCAGCCCCAGGCAGCGGCCGCTCAGGTCGAGCCGCCGTCGGCCGGCCTTGAGGTCGGCCGCCAGATCGAGCAGCGCGCCGGTCTGGACGGCGTCGAGATCGGCCGAGGAGAGGTAATCCCGCCCCTTCAGCCCCGCCAGGGCGGGGACGTCGCTGCCGGCAGCCATCGGCTCAGTCCAAAGAACCCTTATGCGGGATCGGGGGGGCTGACGTCAAGGGTGATGCCGACTTTGCAGGATGCAGGCCGGCCAGGAGGCCCTGGAGCTTTTCCTCCGCCGCGTGCGAACGCAGCAGGTGGAGGGTGAGCAGGTTGGCCATGAAGCCCAGCCAGGGCAGAGCGGAGTTTGCGATTTCGGCCGAGGCGATCGCTTTGACCGCAAACCACTGGTAAAGCACGAGCGCGCCAATCGCCTGGCCACGGGGATGTCGCCAATGACGCAGGGCAAAGATGGCGGGGAAAAGATAGAACACATAGTCGTAAACCAGATGGGTCACAAAGCTGAGGGAGGCCACCGCAGCAAAGCTCCAGAAGGTCAGATCTGATGAACGCTTGTCCATCAGGAAGGGCGCTGCTCCCGCCAAGAGCAGGCACAAAAGCGAAGCTGCTTTCAGATGAATGGAATTGCTGGGCAGGAGTAATTGGAGGATGGAAAGCAGGTCTCCATAGCCCGATCCGATGCCATTGGAGGCCACTTTAAGTGGCTCAAAAATCGTTGTCAAA
>JBILEP010000215.1:0-4136 GCA_044352045.1 Cyanobium sp.
TGGTGCGGCTGGACGAGCGGCGGGCGGTGGTTCGGGTCTCGGGCACCTGGATGGCGATGGTGCAGAGCCGCCTGCCCCTGCTGGAGAAGGCAGTGGCCTCCGCCCTGGGAGGCTCGCGCCAACTGCAGCTGGAGAGCGGTGGAGAGCCCCCGACCGGCGAGCGCGCCAGCGCCGTCGTCCCCCTGGAACCGGTGATCCCGGCGCCGACGGTCGCAGTGGACGCGCCGTTGCCCGCCCCACCGCCGCCCGCCGCGGCCAAGCCATCCCCTTCCCCGGCGCCGGTTGCGCTACCACCACCCACGGCAGCGCCATCACCCCAACCGTCACAGCCCCTGGCCGCACCCTCGCCCCTGGAGGAGCGGGCGCGGCGGCTGGCCGACTTCTTCAACGGCGAGGTGATTGATGGGCTCGAGGACGAGGTGGCCTGACGGATCAGCGTCAGGCCTGGCCGCCGCCAGCGGCAAGTTCACCCTCCGCCTCAGCAGCGAGATCCTGAGCCTCCTCCACGTCTCCGTGGTGGAGGGTTTTGGCCCACACCAGGCGCTTGGGCAGGAGGGCCATGCGCACGGTCACCCAGGGAATGACCACAAACCAGTGGGTGAGATAAAGAATGCCGAGGGCGATGTTGAAGGGGGTCATCGCCGGCATCACGGGCCCGCCCCGGGCCCGCCGGCAGCCCCCCACCATGGCCAGGGCCGACGAAGCGAAAGCCACGATCGAGAAGGGCCACATCAAGGGCGGGGAGCCGCTGAGAAGCATCCCGAGCAGGTCGGCGGCTGCCAGCAGGGGCATCGCGTACTGGAGCAGGCCGAAAGCCAGCAGGTCGAAGGTCTGGAAGCGGCTCAACCGGCCGGATCCGAAACCGAAACCGTGGTCGAGGAAACGCTGCAGCCCGCCTTCGGCCCAGCGCTGCCGCTGCCGCCAGAGGGCCGGCAAACCCAGCACCCCCTCCTCCCCCACCGGGGGATCCCAGAGCACGCCGATCGGATGGCCCGCCAGGACGAGCCGCAGGCTCAGATCGAGGTCGTCGGTGAGGGTGGATTCATTGAAACCGCCGCAGGCGAGCACCGCCTCGCGGCGCAGCAGCTGGCCGTTACCGCGCAGTTCCCCCACCCCGCCCCGGGCCAGTCGGCCCTCCTGGAGCAGGGCGTCGAAGGCCATCTCCATGGCCTGGGCCCGGGTCAGCGGGTTCACCGAGGCGTTGACGACCGCTTTGCGCAGCTGCACGGCGTCCCATGGGCCGGCTTCGGCGAAGGGGATCAAGCGCTCCAGCGTGTCGGGCTGGAGATCCGCGTCGGCGTCGAGCACCAGAAGCCAGTGGCCATCGAGCTCCCGCAGGACGCGGTTGAGGGCGCCGGACTTGCCGCCCCCCGCATCCCGAGGGCGGCGCAACACCCGCAGCAACGGCCAGCGGGGCTGCAGGTCGGCGAGCACCTCGGGGGTGCGGTCCTCGCTGCCGTCATCGATCACCCAGAGCCGCAGCCGGCCCTCCGGCCAACGCAGCGCAGCCACCCGCTCCACCAGCCGGGCGATCACCGCCTGCTCGTCCCGGGCCGCCACCACCACGTCGATGGCGGGCCAGGCAGCAGCGTCGCCGCCAGGCTCACGGCCCGCGGTGGCAGCGCCGGCCAGGCTGGCGGCGGGAAGGGGGCTGACCAGGCCGCGCAGCACCGTCAGCAGACCATGGCCGCCCAGGAGCACGGCCAGGATGCCGCCGGGCAACAGGCGGGTGGCCGGGCCGAGGGCGTGGGGGGCGATGCCCGCGGCGGCGCAGCCCACCAAAAACAGGGCGGCCTTGAGGCGCCGGCGATCGGTGCTGCTGCCGCCGGCGTTCATGACAATCCCGGAAGTAAGCGAACTTTAAGGGGCGCCTCCCGGGAGGCGCAGGGATTGCAGCTCCGTGCCCGGGTAGTAGTGCCCAAGAATCCGGGCGGCGCTCCAACCGCGGCGACCCAGATCGATGGCCCCGGCCTGGGAGAGTCCGGCACCGTGGCCGAAGCCGCCCCCCTCCAGCAGCCAGCCGCCCGCCACCGCGCCGCGGACGGTGAACAGGGTGCTGGGCAGCTGGCGGAAGGTGCGCCGAATGGCATCCCGGCGCAGCTCGAGGGAACCCTGCGCGCCGACGATCCGCAGACGCACCACCCGGCCGCTGGCACCGCGCTCGGCCACCTCCAGCCGCTGCACCGCCCCCAGCCGCGCCGCCTGCCCCGCCAGGGCCGTCGTCACGGCGGCGGGGGTCAGGAGGCGCTGCCAGCGAAAGCGGGGGTGGTCGCTGCCGTAGGCCGCCCCGCCGTCCCGCAGCAGGCTGGCCAGACTGGCTGGGGCCAGGGGCAGGAACCAGCGGGAGACGAAGGCCGGCGGGCCATCCAGGGCCGGGCGCAGGTAGGGGAGGGCGGACCCGGACCAGACCTCCTCGAAACCGGCGGAGACGCCACCGTTGCTGGCGTGATAGACCGCGTGGATCGGCTCCCCCCGCCAGACCAACACCTGGCCGCGGCTGGTGGCGATCGCCTGTCGCACCGTGGCGCCGGCGTGGCGGGGATCGCTGTACACCTGGCACTGGGTGTCGGCGCAGAGGTGATAGCCATCCACCAGGAAGCGGTGGCGGTTGCGCACCGCCCAGGTGCGGGCCAGCACGGCCTGGGCGGCCAGGGCGGCCGGCGGGGCCGCCGCACCGATCTCATGGGGCACCACCCCCTCCAGGTAGCGCTCCAGAGGCACCTCCTCCACCAGGGTCCAGCTGCCGTGGGCATCGGCCTGGAGCCGGAACGGGCCGGGGTAGACCCCGCTTTGCCAGGCCAGCCCGGCCGGGGCGACAAGCCGCAGCGGACCCTCAAGCACCACCGCGCCGGTGGGGCGGCGCAGCTCCAGGACCAGGCGATCGCGTGGCCGCTCCTCCACCAGGCGGGTGACCACGCCCGCAGGGGGCGTCAGCCCCGGCGTGGACCAGATCTCCCAGTCCCGGGAGCGGGCGATGCGCACCTCGCCGCCAGCGGTGGCCCAGGCGCGGGCGGCCTGCTCCGCACTTTCAAAGCTGGGGAAGGGTCCCTGCACCTGCCGACGGATCTGGATCGGGGTCGCCAGTGGCTGGCGGCGCCAGGCCAGCGCCAGCTCCGGGGCGGTGAAGCGACGGCCGGCGGCATCGGTGAGGGTGAGGCTGCCCGAGGCGGCCCGGAGGCGCAGCGGCGTCGCCTGAACCGGGTCGCCCTGGGGGGCGAGTCGGGCCGCCAGCGCCACCCAGAGCACGGGCTTGGCGGCCTGGAGCGGCGCCGGGGCAGGCACCGGCCAATGCAGGATCTGCGGCGGCTCCGGCGGACGACCCGCCGCCCGGCATCCCCCGGCCAGCAGCAGGGTGGAGCCAACCAGCAGCCGCGAGAGGGCGGACGTGGGGGCGCGGTGGGGGCGGGGGGGCATGGCGAGGCGGAGGGCAGCGGGGGGTTGGGGGAGGGAAGGCCGCGTCGTACTCTGCTTGTTTGTGCACACGATCCAGCTGATGCCGAAGCTCAAGACCCGCAAAGCGGCCGCCAAGCGGTTCCAGGCCACCGGCAGCGGCAAGTTTGTGCGGAGGCGTGCGTTCCGCAACCACCTCCTGGATCACAAGAGCCCGAAACGAAAGCGCTATCTGGGCACCATGGCCGTGGTCGACGACCGCGACCATGACAATGTCGCCCTGATGCTCCCCTACGCCTGAGCCACGGCTTCGCCTGAGCCACGGCTTCGCCCCTGTCCACCATCCCCACGCCCTGAGTTCGTTCCATGGCCCGCGTCAAGAGGGGCAACGTCGCCCGCAAACGCCGCAATAAGGTCCTCCGCCTGGCCCGAGGTTTTCGCGGCAGCAACGGCAGCCTCTTCCGCACCGCCAACCAGCGGGTGATGAAGGCGCTCTGCAACGCCTACCGGGATCGCCGCCGCCGCAAGCGCGATTTCCGCCGCCTCTGGATCGCCCGCATCAACGCCGCGGCGCGCCTCAATGGCACCAGCTATAGCCGCCTGATCGGCGGTCTCAAGAAGGCTGATGTCCGCCTGAACCGCAAGATGCTCGCCCAGCTGGCCGTGGTCGACCCCGGCAGCTTCAGCTCCGTGGTCGCCGCCGCCGCTCGCTGAGCGCCCGCGCAGCCGGATGCGAGAGCTTCTCC
>JBILEP010000163.1:0-5169 GCA_044352045.1 Cyanobium sp.
CAGCTGCTCCTGGAGGCGGCTGTCCCTGAGGGAGGCCGACTCGGCCACGGCGCTGAGACGCGGCAGAAGGGCAGCCCTGCGCTCCAGTTGGTTCTCCACCTGCGCCCAGGCCGCCTCCACGCGCTGTTCCTGGCGCAGCAAGCCGTTGGCAACGATCACCAGGACCAGCGCGGCGAGGCCAAGGGCGGCCGCAGCCCCGAGCAGCAGGCTCCGCTGCAGCCGACGCCGCTGTTGCTTGAGCGCGGCGGCCGCAAGCCGTTCCGCTTCTATCTCCCTGATCGCTCGTTCGATCAACTGCGGCGGCAGATCCACCTCCGCCCCCGCTGCAACAAGGTCGGAGGTTGCGTAGCTGTCCTTCGCGGCGGCCGCATAACGACCGGCCCGCTCGAACACCTCCGGGGCCAGGTCGTCGGGGATCAAGCGATCGGAGACGTTCCTGTCGCTGGGTTCATGGGCGTCGCCGTGATCAGAGGAGGGGGCCATGGGTCCGGTGGTCACCAGCTGCCTCCAGCTCCCCCACCGCCGCTGCTGCCACCGCCACCGCTGCCACGATCACTGCCGCTGCTGGAGTCGCTGTCGCTGCTGGAGAAGCTGTCGCGACGGGAGGAGCTGTCGCCGCCGGGGAAGCCATGACGGGCCTCATCGATGAACATCCACAGAAAAGAAATGATCAATAGTGCGGGCACCAATACCGCGAAAATTGCATCCGAATCGCCGAATGAATTGGTTGGTTTGTCCGCGACAGGCAGATTCTTGCTTGCCTCAGGGCTCAGCGACCTGATCACTTCCCCAACTCCCGCGAGCGTGCCGCCATCAAAATCCCCCTGTTTGAATCGTGGCAGCATCGCCGTGGCGATAATTGCGCCAGCCCTGGCGTCCGGCAGCCGTTCCTCCATTCCATAACCCGTTTCGATCTCGACCCGCCTGTCGCCTTTCGAGATCAGCATCAGCACGCCGTTGTCGACCCCTTTCTTGCCGATCTTGAAGGTGTTGAAGAGTTCGGTGCTGAAGGTCTTGGGGGAAGAGGATCCACTCGTATCCGGTACGGTCACCACGATCAGTTCGCTGCCATCCTGTCGTTCGAGAGCGTCGATCATGCCGTTGATGCGGGTCTCGGTGTCCTGGCGCAGAATGCCGGCTCCATCAGACACCCAGCCGCCATTGCTCTGGCGTGGGTTGGGCAGGTCCCTCACGGCGAAGGCAAGGCCAGCTCCGGGCAGGAGCCACAGCGAAGCCGCCAGCACCGAAGAAGCAAGCCCAGGCAGCGTTGAACAGGGGGAAGGGAGCTGGGGCATGGCTGTCCTCCTTGCGGATAGGGACCCTTGCCAGTCTGGTGCCGACAAGCTCTGTTCTTGCCGCCATCATTAAGTTCGCAACGTGGCCCGCAGATCCACGGCCTGCAACAGCCAAGTAGATCATCCCCGCCGTTCCTGCCAGCCCGCCTCGACGGCATGTTGGTGGCCGTGAGTTCCGGCCGCTCTGCAAAGCCCCTCGACTGGACAGGCCACCACCAAGGCTCAGCTTGCGTTCAAATCTCCTTGCCTGCCACTTGGGGGCAGCGTTGAAGAATCGGCATCCCACAAGCTGCCAGCTGATGGGATGCCGATCCCACGATGCGGTTCTTGCCAAAAGGACCTTGCGTTGCCAATGTTCACCCCTCCCCGTACAACTCCCGCAACCCCGCCTCACTCGCCGCCACCACGCCCCGCTCGGTGATCAGGGCCGTCACCAGTCGCGCCGGGGTGACATCAAACGCCGGGTTGAAGCCGCTGCTGCCCTCCGGCGTCAGCCGCACCTCGGTGGGGTCGCCCCCGTCCGGGCAGCCGGCGATGTGGGTCACCTCCCGGTCGGAGCGGGCCTCGATCGGCACCTCCGCCACCCCGTCCTCGATCGTCCAGTCGATCGTGGAACCCGGCAGGGCCACATAGAACGGCACGCCGTTGTCGTGGGCGGCGAGGGCCTTGAGGTAGGTGCCGATCTTGTTGCAGACATCCCCGCGCCGGGTGGTGCGGTCGGTGCCCACGATCACCGCATCCACCAGCCCGTGCTGCATCAGGTGGCCGCCGGCATTGTCGACGATCACGGTGTGCGGCACCCCCTCCCGCCCCAGCTCGAACGCCGTCAGGCTCGCCCCCTGGTTGCGCGGCCGCGTTTCATCCACCCACACATGCACCGCCAGGCCGGACCGGTGCGCCTTGTACAGCGGCGCCAGGGCCGTGCCCCAGTCCACCGTTGCCAGCCAGCCGGCGTTGCAGTGGGTGAGCACATTCAGCGGCTGCCCCTGCCGTTCGGGCGGACGGGCGCCCGCCAGCTGGCGCAGCAGCTGCAGGCCGTGGTTGCCGATCGCTTCGCACATCGCCACGTCCTCCTCCGCGATCCGGCTCGCCTCCGCGCCGGCCGCCTCTGCGCGCTGCTCCGCTGGCAGGGGCAGCACATGGGCGCGCACCCGCTCCAGGGCCCACTGCAGGTTCACGGCGGTGGGGCGGGTGGCCAGCAGCAGCTCGAACGCCGCCGCCAGGGCTTCGTCGCCCGGGTCGGCCCGCAGGGCCAGCATCAGCCCATAGGCGCCGGTGACGCCGATCAGCGGCGCGCCCCGCACCACCATCGTGCGGATCGCCTCGGCCGCCTCCTCCACCGTGGCGAGCCGGCGCACTTCCAGCCGGTGCGGCAGCCGCGTCTGGTCGATCACCGCCACCGTCGCTCCACCCTCCTCCAGCCAGATCGTGCGCCAGGGCTTGCCGTCGATGTTCATGGGGGGCGCTGCGCCGGGGGATGGGCTCTAGATCCTCGCGAACGGCCAAGCCCTCCCCTCAGGCCGGCTCCCCTCAGGCCGGGGCCCCCTCCAGCGAGAGCACCGGGGGCAGGGTCACGGGCGCCTCACCGAAGCGGCTGAGCATCTGCCGGCCGAGCATCAGGATCCCCGAGCCCTGGGCCCTGCGGATCGCCACCGACCGGGGCACCCCCTCCCGCAGCCGCAGCACCACCCCGTCGAGCCGCAGCTCCAGGCTCAGATCGAACAGCACCTCCAGCAGCGGCCGCTGGCCCACCAGCACCGTCAGCGCCGGCCGATGCCGCGATTGCAGCCGCTGGCTCGGCAGCGGCACGTCGATCTCGCCCGATCCGCCGCCCGCTGGCGCTTGCCAGTGCGGCGGCTGGCGCCGGAACGCCTCCACCACCAGCGTCTCCAGCCGCGTGTCCAGCGCCTCCGGCAGGCGCCCCGCCAACTCGGCGGCCACCTCCTGGGTTACCTGCCGCCCGCAGCCGCTCAGCCAGGGATGGGGGCTCAGTTCCTCCTCGATCAGCAGCCGCCGCAGACGTTCCGGATCAACTCGCAGCAGCCGGGCCAGGGAATCCGCCAATCCCTCACTCCCCCGTCGGCCGAAGGGTCTGCACGCCCGGATCCGGCCGGGCCTCCACCCGGATCCCGAGGGTGGAGGCCGTCTCCGGGCCGGGCGCCTGCCGCCGCCGGTCCTGCAGCAGGAACACCGCCCCGCCGCCGATTCCCAGCCCCAGCAGCAGCCAGATCCAGGGCGCATCCTGACGCTCGCTCGGGCCTTGCCCTTTCGCCCAGGGGGGCGGCGGCACCACCTGGGGGGCCTGTGGCGCCCGCGCCGGGGCCTGGGGCACGCTGCCGGGGAGGGTCTCGCCGGGCAGGGGCTGGATCGTGCCGGGCGGCAGGGTTTCCAGGAAAGAGCGCACCTTCGGGCCCGGCGGCGGCGGTGGCGTGGCGGGCGGCGGCGCCGGCGTGCTCACGGGCACGCGGATGATCCGCACGGTCGGCGTCGGGGGCGCGGTTTTGGGGGGCGCCGGTGTCGCCTGGGGTTGGAGCTGGGGTTGGAGTTGGACTTGGGGTTGTGGGCGCAGTTGGGGGCGCACCCCGGCTCCAGGGGCGACGCGGATCGCCGGGTTCCCTTGCCATGGGGCGGGGGCCTCGGGCAGGGGCTGGCCCGGTTGCAGCGGCATCTGGGGACGGCGCACCTCCACAGGCGCCTGCAGGGGCGGCGCGGCGGCGCCGCTGGGGGCGGCGCCGGAGGGGATCGCCAGCGGCGCGCTGCGCCAGTCATCGGCGCTCTGGGCCGTCGCCGGGGCCGCCAGCAGCGCCGGCGCCACCAAGGCGGCCAGGGCCAGGCGAGCGCGAAGCCGGTTCATGGTTGGTTTCCCCATGGCCACAGCCGCCCTCCCGCTGCTCCCACGCTATCGGCTGCGCGGTTCAAGGGCCGGCACTGCCGCTGTCGTAGCCGCTCCAGCCGCAGCGGCGGGCCGCCGCCTGCCAGGCGGGCATGAACCGCTCCCAACGGAAGCTGCGGGGGTCGTAGCGGCTGCGGCTGCGGTCCACCGCCGCATGGCTGGTGAGCCGGTTCAGGGGGATGCCCCAGCGGCCCTGCCACAGCAGCACCTGGGCTGCTGCCGCCCGGTACTGGGCCTCGCTGTAGCCCGAATGGCCATCGCTCTCCCCCCGCCCGTCCGCCGGCGTCTCCAGGCTCAGGTGCAGGGCCACGTTGTTGATCGAACCGAGGGAGCTGGCCCGCGGCCGCACGGTCATGTCGCCGAAGGCCGACATCCCGGCCCCGTAGGCCCGCGCCCCATCCGGCACGATCCGCAGCCGCTGCCCCTGCCGATCCACCAGCAGGTGGTAACTGGCCTGATCCTCATCGCGCGGGTGGGGCGTGGCGAACAGCTTCACCGTGGCGGGGGCGGAGATCACCGTTTCGTGCAGCACGATCAGCCGCGGCTCGTGGGGCAGGGCGCGGCCCCAGGCGTCCCGCGGCTGCCGTTCGCCGAAGTTGCTGGCGTGGGCTGGCCGGGGCAGCTCC
Source organism: Cyanobium sp. (assembly GCA_044352045.1). Taxonomy (GTDB): domain Bacteria; phylum Cyanobacteriota; class Cyanobacteriia; order PCC-6307; family Cyanobiaceae; genus Cyanobium. Next base: position 4,815 of record JBILEP010000163.1, read on the forward strand.
GCCGCCAGCCCCAGGCGGGCCGAGCAGGCCGCCAGCTCCGCCTCGCTGCGCCGGGGCACCGTCGCCGCCGGCAGATCCGACACCGCCCAGGGCGCGCGGGGGGCGCAGCCGCCCAGCAGGGCGGCCCCCAGGGCAGCGAGGGCGGCAGGGCGGCGACGAGCCACCCTCAGGCGTGCTCCCGCAGGAAGGTGATCGTGCCCTCCAGCTCCTCGGCGAAGCGGTCGATCTCGGCGAAGGTGTTGGTGAAGGCCAGGCTGGCCCGCGCCGTGCCCGCCAGCCCGTAGTGGCGATGCAGCGGCTGGGTGCAGTGGTGGCCGCTGCGGATGCAGATGCCCGCCGAATCCAGCAGGGCGGC
>JBILEP010000165.1:0-5160 GCA_044352045.1 Cyanobium sp.
GCTCGACCGGCAGCTGAGCATCGGAGCTGAGATCCAGGCCCAGTTGCTGCCGGATCGTTGTCCGGTGATCGAGGGGGTGGAGCTGGCGGCCCGCTGCCGTCCCGCCTTCCAGGTGGGGGGCGACTATTACGACTTCATTCCGGTCTTCCCCCAGCTCAGCGGCCGCCGCCGCGAGCAGGGTCCCTGGGCCCTGGTGATGGGCGACGTGATGGGAAAGGGGGTGCCCGCCGGTCTGCTGATGACCCTGCTGCGGGGCATGCTGCGCGCGGAGGTGATCAGCGGCCTTCCCCCCGACCGCATCCTCCAGGACCTCAACCGGCTCGCCCAGGAGGACCTGGCCCATTCGCACCGATTCGTGAGCCTCTTCTATTCCGACTTCGACCCCCGCAGCCGGCGCCTGCGCTTCGCCAACGCCGCCCATAACCCCCCGCTGATCTGCCGTCGCCGCTCCGGAGCGGTGGAGCGGCTTGATGCCCCCGGCCTGTTGATCGGCCTGCAGAGCGAGGCCGAGTATGGCTGTGGCCAGGTGGTGCTGGAACCCGGCGATGCCTTGCTCTACTACACCGATGGCGTCACCGAGGCCAGCGGTTTCAGCGGCGAACGGTTCGATGAGGAGCGCCTGGTGCGCGCCTTCCAGGCCATCTGTCGCGCCGGCCATGGGGCCCAGGGAATCCTCGACCAGCTCTTCGCCCGGCTCGACCGCTTCGTCGGGCCCGATCACCACCTCGAGGACGACGCTTCGATGGTGGTGCTCAAGGTGCGCGAGGAGGTGATGCTCCCCCCCCTGCCGCCGCCCTGAGGGCCCGGCCCCCCGCCCCTGCGAAGCTGGGGGGCTGCCCGCCGCCCCGCCGCCTCCGGTCCCGATGAGTGAATCCCCCGCCAGTTCCCCTTCCTCCGGTGTCACCGGCGGCGCGGCCGGCGGCTGGAGCGACCGCTTCGAGCAGGGCCTGCATCCGGCGATCGAGCGCTTCAATGCCTCGATCGGTTTCGACATCACCCTGCTCCAGGAGGATCTCGACGGTTCCATCGCCCATGCCCGCATGCTGGGCGCCTGCGGCGTGATCAGCCCGGCCGAGGCCGACCAGTTGATCGAGGGGCTGGAGGCGATCCGCGTCGAGGCGGCCGAGGGTCGCTTCAGCCCCGGCGTCGAGGCGGAGGATGTGCACTTCGCGGTGGAGCGCCGGCTGATCGAGCGGCTCGGCGCCCTGGGCAAGAAGCTGCACACCGGCCGCAGCCGCAACGACCAGGTGGGAACGGATCTGCGCCTGTGGCTGCGTCGGCGCATCGATGAGATCGACGCCGCCCTACTGCGCTTCGAGCGGGCGCTGCTGGCCCAGGCGGAGCGCCATGCCGAGGTGCTCATCCCTGGTTACACCCACCTGCAGCGGGCTCAGCCGATCTGCTTGGCCCACCACCTGCTGGCCTACATCGAGATGGCCGAGCGCGACCGCCAGCGCCTGGCGGACGTGCGCCGGCGGGTGAACCTCTGCCCCCTCGGCGCGGCGGCGCTGGCGGGCACGCCCGTGCCGATTGACCGCCGCCAGACCGCCGCCGAACTGGGCTTTGACGGCCCCTACGCCAACAGCCTTGATGCCGTGAGCGACCGCGACTTCGCCGTGGAGTTCATGGCCGCCGCCAGCCTGGTGATGGTGCACCTCAGTCGGCTCAGCGAGGAGGTGATCCTCTGGGCCAGCGAGGAGTTCGCCTTTGTCTCCCTCAGCGATCGCTGCGCCACCGGCAGCAGCCTGATGCCCCAGAAGAAGAATCCGGATGTGCCCGAGCTGGTGCGCGGCAAGAGCGGTCGTGTGTTCGGCCATCTGATGGGGCTGCTCACGATGATCAAGGGCCTGCCGCTTGCCTACAACAAGGACTTCCAGGAGGACAAGGAGGCCCTGTTCGACGGGGTGCGCACCTGCCGCGACTGCCTGGAGGCGATGGCGATCCTGTTCGAGGAGGGTCTGGCGTTCCGCCCCGAGCGCCTGGAGGCGGCGGTGCAGGCGGATTTCTCCAACGCCACCGATGTGGCTGATTACCTGGTGGCCCGCGGGGTTCCCTTCCGGGAGGCCTATCAGTTGGTGGGCGCCCTGGTGAAGAATTGTCTGGCCGAGGGGATCCTGCTGCGCCAGTTGCCGCTGGAGCGCTGGCAGGCCCTGCACCCTGCCTTTGCCGCCGATATCCTCGCCGCGATTGAGCCCAGGCGGGTGGTGGCCGCCCGCCGCAGCGAGGGCGGCACCGGCTTTGAGGGGGTGCGCCAGCAACTCAGCCGCGCCCGCGCCCGCCTCGAGGAGGACCGATCGACCGGACGGGTCTAATCTTGGGGGGTTCCAGGCGCCATGGCGTTCATTCGATTCTGGGTCGGTCCGTGAGTATTTTCGTTGGCAATCTTCCCTTCCGTGCCGAAAAGGAAGATGTGATGGAGCTCTTCGCCCCCTATGGCGAAGTCGTCAACTGCTCCCTTCCGCTGGAGCGGGACACCGGCCGCAAGCGGGGTTTCGCGTTCGTCGAGCTCGCCGAAGGCGAGAGCGAGGACCGGGCCATTGAGGGGCTGCAGGGGGCTGAGCTGATGGGCCGTCCCCTGCGCATCAACAAGGCCGAACCGCGTGGCAGCGCTCCCCGGGGCGGCGGCGGCGGTGGCGGCGGTTACGGCCGCGGCGGTGGTGGCGGCGGCTACGGCGGCGGTGGCGGCTACGGCGGTGGCGGTGGCGGTTACGGCCGCGGCGGTGAGGGCGGCGGTTCCGGCGCCCGGGGCTGGGAAGATCGCAGCTACGGCGGTGGCGACAGCTTCGAAGCCGGCCGCGCCCGCCGTCGTCGCAGCGGCAGCGGTTCCGACTCCGACTATCCGGGCGCCGAGGGCTGAGCCCAGGCTCCAGCCCTCTTCAGGTCTCGGGTCAATATCCGCGCGCTTCCAGTTGGCGGGCGGCCATCTCCAGCACCTCCGGCCCCGCGTCCGCGGCGCCGGCCGCTCGGCTGAGATCGGCGCGCCAGTGCCGCGCCCCCGGCACGCCCTCCACCAGGTGCACCAGGTGCCGGGCGATGGCCCAGAGCCGGCCGCCGCTGTCGCACCATCGCGCCGCCTGGGGAATCAGGCCGCGCACCACTGAAGAGGCCGAAGCCGGCGGCCGGGGGTCGTGGAAGATCTCCCGGTCCACCCCGTTCCAGCGGAGTGGGTGGGCATAGGCGGCCCGGCCCACCATCACCCCATCCACCAGCCGCAGCTGGTCCTGGCAGGCCGCGAGCGTTTCCAGGCCGCCGTTCAGCTCGATGCACAGCTCGGGTCGCTCCCGTTTGAGCCGTTGCACCACATCCCAGCGCAGGGGTGGAACGGTGCGGTTCTGCTTGGGGTCGAGTCCCTCCAGCCAGGCCTTGCGGGCGTGCACGGCGAAGCGTCGCGCGCCCGCCGCTGCCACCGTGTCGACGAAGGCCAGCAGCAGCTCGAAACTGTCCAGGTCGTCGATGCCGATGCGGTGCTTGACCGTCACTGGCAACGCGGCCGCGGCGGCCATGGCCTCGACACAGCGGGCCACCCGGGCCGGATCGGCCATCAGGCAGGCCCCGAAATGGCCCTGCCGCACCTTCTCGCTCGGGCAGCCGACGTTCAGGTTCACCTCGTCATACCCCCAGTCCTCCGCCATCCGCACCGCCTCGGCCAGCAGTTCGGGCTCATCGCCCCCCAGCTGCAGGGCCAGCGGCCGCTCCGCCGGATCGAAGTCCAGCAGCCGCCCCAGCCGCCCTTGCGCCTCAAGGCGTCGAGGTCCGCTGTGCTCCTGGCGGATGTGGTGCAGCGCCCGGGCCACCACCATCTCGCTGTAGAGCAGAGCGTGGTGGCAGATCTGGCGCATCTGCAGCCGAAAGTGGCGGTCGGTGCAATCCAGCATCGGCGCCACACTGAAGCGGTAGGAAACGGGAAGGTCGCTCTGCATGGTTGCCATGCTGCCCAGCCGCGCCGCCCTGGTGGTGGTCGGCGGAGGACCCGCCGGCTTCCTGGCGGCGATCAGCGCTGCCGAGGCGGGCCTGCGGGATGTGCTCGTCCTGGAGTCCACCGGCGAGCCCTTGCACAAGGTGCGCATCAGCGGCGGCGGTCGCTGCAATGTCACCCATGCCTGCTGGGATCCCCGGCTGTTGGTGGGCCACTATCCCCGGGGCGGCCAGGCGCTGCGCGGCTTGTTCGCCCGCTTCGCCCCCGGCGATAGCGTCTCCTGGTTCGCCGCCCACGGCTTGGAGCTCGTGGAGGAGCCCGACGGGCGTCTCTTCCCACGCTCCAACCGGTCCGAGACCGTGGTGGCCTGCCTGCGGCAGGCGGCCCAGGCGGCGGGGGTGCGCCTGGTCACGGGGGAAGCCGTCCGGGGGGTGGAACGGGCGTCGGACGGAAGCTTCCACCTGCGGCTGCGCTCGGGCGCGAGTCTGGTGGCCCGCCGGCTGGTGCTCGCCACTGGCAGCCATCCCAGCGGCCATCGCCTGGCGGTTTCCCTGGGTCACAGCGTGGTTCCCCCCCTGCCCTCGCTCTTCACCCTGGCGCTGGCCCACCATCCCCTCGCGGACCTGGCTGGGGTGTCCATGGATCCGGTGGTCCTGGAGTTGCGGCCGCCCGATGGTGCCGCCCCTGCCCGGACCCGCGCCGCCGGCCGCGCCGGCAACCCCCTGCGCCAACGCGGGGCGCTGCTGATCACCCACTGGGGCCTGAGCGGACCCGCCACCCTGCGGCTCACCGCCTTTGCCGCCCGTGATCTGAAGGCCTGGGGGTACCGCGCCCAGTTGCGGCTGGATTGGACCGGTGGTCGGTCGGGGCCGGAGATCGATGGACTGCTCGATCGGGCCCGCCGTGAGCAGGCCCGCCGCCAGCTGGCCACCGCCCGGCCCTGGCCCGCCCTCAGTCGGCGCCTCTGGCGCCACCTGCTCCAGGCCGCCGCCGCCGATGGCGGGCCCCTCGATCCCCAGCTGCGTTGGGCGGATCTGGATCGCCGCGCCCAGCAGACGCTCAGCGCGGCCCTGCGGGACAGCCGCTATGCCGTGGGCGGCCGTGGTCCGTTCGGAGAGGAGTTCGTCACCGCCGGCGGCGTCCCTCTCGGGGAGGTGGAGGCCGGCACGCTCGAGAGCCGCCGCTGCCCCGGCCTGCACCTGGTGGGGGAGATCCTCGATGTGGATGGGGTGACCGGCGGCTTC
>JBILEP010000164.1:0-5160 GCA_044352045.1 Cyanobium sp.
GGATTCATGACGCTTCTTCGGCAGGCTGCGGCGGTGGTAGCGGGCGATCGCCGCCACCATCAGGTGCTCGTTCTGGGAATGGCCGAGCAGCTCGCCGTGGCGGATCAGGTACCAGGTGTGCTTGTGGTAGGCGGCGATGTTGATGTGCTTGCCGCAGGCGTGCAGCCGGGCGGCGGCCCAGAGCAGGTGCCGCCCCGCGCCGCCATCGTTGTGGAGCAGGCCGCGGCTCTGGTCGTAGAGGCTCAGGGCATGGTTCGCCACCCGTTCGGCGCGATCGGGATCGACGCCGTAGTTCTGGGCCAGATGCAGCACGGCCCGCTCCCGGATCGTGCTCTGGAAAGCGAAGCGATCCCCCAGCAGATCGTTGCGCAGCATCCAGTCGACGATCAGTCCCTCCCGCAGGGCCCGGTCGCAGACCACCAGCTCGTCGGCCTTGAGCATGGCCATGGCGGTCTGCAGGATCAGGGCACCGGGCACGATGATTTCGGCCCGGCGCTCGTTGAGCGTCGGCAGGGAGCGGCGTTGCTCCAGGTTCATGCTCTGCAGCCGTTCCACCAGCGCGTCGAGCCGCTCCCGGCGGATCCGGTAGCCCTGCAGCTTGAGGGGCGGCCGGGGGTCCTCGGCCGCCGCCAGGGCCGCCAGAGCGAGGGCCGTGCCGCTGGTGGCCACCAGCATCGGCCGCTCCCCCCGTTTTAACGCCCGCCGCACCTCCGCCACCGCCGGATCGAGGGCGCCGCGGATGTAGGCCTCCAGGAAACTGCGGGTGGCTGGCGAGAGGGGATCCTCGCAGCAGAACTCCCGCTGCAGTCGCACCGCGCCGATGCGGGTGCTGGTGAAGACCCGGCCGTCGCCCCCGTCGGCCAGGATCAGTTCGGTGGAGCCGCCGCCGATGTCGAGGATGGTGTGGGCCGTCTCCCCCAGGGGCATGGCGGAGAGCACCCCCAGATAGATCAGACGCGCCTCCTCCGGCCCGCTGATCAGATCCACCTCCAGCCCAAGGCGCTCCTGCAGGGTCAGCAAAAATTCCCGCCCGTTGGGGGCCTCGCGGGCGGCGCTCGTGGCCCCGGTCACGATCTGCTCCACCCCGTGGCTGTCGGCCAGGTCGCGGAAATGGCGCAGGGCGAGGAAGCCGCGCTCCAGAGCCTCGGGTGTGATCGCCCCGGTCTCCGGATCCCGATCGCCCAGCCGGGTGGTCGACTTTTCGGCCAGCAGCACCCGGAAGCTGCGCAGGGCCGGATCGATCGCCGCGATCAGCAGGTGGGTGGAGTTGGTGCCGATGTCAATCGCCGCGACCCGCCGTTCTCCCACGGCGCCGGCCTGGCGGTCGCGATCTGGGCTCTGGGCCATCGGATCCGCTGCTGCCGGCGGGGCACACTCTGCCATCGCCCACGGCGGGGCAGGCCTAGGGTGCGCTGGCCCTGGCGGGGACCCTGGCTGTGAGCACGCTCGCCGATCTGCTGCGCCTGGTGCGCTGGCATAAGCCCAGCGGTCGCCTGATCCTGCTGATTCCGGCGGGCTGGGCCCTCTGGCTCAACCCCGAGGCCCCGCCACCTCTCCCCCTGCTGACCTTGATGCTGGTGGGCGGTCTGGCGGTGAGCGCTGCCGGCTGCGTCGCCAACGACCTCTGGGACCGCCGCATCGATCCGCTGGTGGAGCGCACCCGTGATCGACCGCTGGCGGCCGGCCGGGTGGGGGTCCCGGCGGCGCTGGCGCTTCTGGGGGCCTGCCTGCTGGTGGCCCTGGCCACGGTGCTGCTCCTTCCCGATTCCCGCCGCGATCTGGTGCTGGCGCTGGCGGTGGCCGCCTTGCCTCCGGTGCTGCTCTACCCCTCGGCCAAGCGCTGGTTCCCCTTCCCCCAGCTGGTGCTCGCCCTTTGCTGGGGGTTCGCCGTGCTCATCCCCTGGGCCGCCGCCAACGGCTCCCTGGCCGGCGGTTGGCCGTTGCTGCTCACCTGGCTGGCGACCGTGCTCTGGACCTTCGGATTCGACACGGTGTACGCCATGAGCGACCGGGAGGACGACCGCGCCCTCGGTGTGCGCAGCAGCGCCCTCAGCCTCGGGGAGGGCGCCCCCATGGTGGTGGCGGCCTGCTACGCCCTCACCGGCCTCTGCCTGGCGGGTGCCGCCCTGCTCCAGGGCCTCGCCGCGCCCCTCTTCTGGATCCCCTGGCTGCTGGCCAGCGCCGGCATGTTGCGGGAGGCGATCCTGCTGCGCCGCCCCGATCTGCCGCGCTCCGCCTTCGGGCGGCACTTCGCTCGCCAGGTGTGGCTGGGCGGGTTGCTGCTGTTGGCGGTGATCCTTCCCCAGCGCAGCTGAGCGCCATGACTGCCATGGTGCTGCCCCTGCCGCCGCCCCTGCGCCCGGGCGACCGGGTACGGCTGGTGGCCGCCAGCTCGGCCCTCAGCGAAGGGGGAGGGCTGGAGGCCGGAGTGGCGCTGCTGGCCCACTGGGGTCTGGAGGTGGAGGGGGAACCCCGGGCCTTCCTGGAGCGTCGCTGGGGCTATCTGGCCGGTCGGGATCCGCAGCGGGCCGCCGATCTTCTCGCGCCTTCCGCTGACTTCGCGGAGCCGTCCCCGCCCGCCCTCTGGGCCTGTGTGCGGGGCGGCTGGGGGTCGGCGCGGCTGCTGGAGAGGCCGCTGCCCCAGCCGCCCGGTTGGCTGCTGGGCTTCTCCGACGTCACCTCCCTGTTGTTCGATCGGGTGCGTCAGGGGCTGGGGGGCGGTGTCCATGGCCCGATGCTCACCACCCTGGCGGCGGAGCCGGCCTGGAGCCAGGAGCGCCTGCGGGCCTTGCTGTTCGGCGAACCCCTGGAGGATCTGCAGGGGGTGGGCTGGCGCTCCGGGGTGGCCGAGGGGCCTCTGCTGGTGGCCAATCTGACCGTTGCCTCCCACCTGCTGGGCACCCCTCACCTGCCGGACCTGCGGGGGGCGATCCTGATCCTGGAGGACGTGGGCGAGGCCCCTTACCGGATCGAGCGGATGCTGACCCACTGGCGGCTGAGTGGCGGCCTGCGGCAGCTGGCTGGCCTCGGCTTCGGCAGTTTCGCCGGCTGCGAGGAGGCGGACAGTCGCGCCGCGGAACCCTCGGAGCGGCGCTTCAGCGTTGAACAGGTGTTGCGCGAGCGCAGCCTGGATCTGGGCCTGCCTGTGGTGGCCCAGCTGCCTGTGGGCCACGACCCTGGCAACGCCGCCCTGCCCCTGGGCCGCTTGGCGCGGCTGGACGGGGGCCGGGGCCGGCTGAGCCTGCTCTGATCCCGCGGCGGCTGGTTGGATCGCGGAAGGTAGAGAACCGTATCAAGAGGCGCCACTGTGCCAAGAAGTGCTAGACCAATAGCAGAAGAGATCCAGATGAAAGAGGAGGTTTCAGCCAGGTCCAGCTATCGGTTTTCCCCCATTCAGTCGATCCCCAGTCAGGGAGTTCAATGCCCTGATCCGATGCCTGCATGCCAGTGACCCCGGCCACGAAAAGCTGGAGGCATGGTGGAGGAAAGGAGAAACGCAAGCCACGGGAAACATGTAGAAGCACGCTTTTTCGTCCTGATCCATCGATCCGTTGACTGTTCGCCCGCCCCGTCGAGGGGTGTTGGTCCACGATGAAGACATCGAGATTGCTGATTCTGTTGCTGGCCCGCACCCGAGCGCGGGGTGAGCGTGGCTTTGGCCTTCTGCTGGCACTGCTGGTGGCGCTGATTACCGTGAGCAGTGCGGTGACGCTGGTTTCGCGGACGCAATCGGGTTGGCTGGGCGTGGCGGAGCAGAGCGAGAGCCGCTTGGCGCGCGAAGCCGCCGAGGCGGGGCTGTCGCGCGTGATCGGCGAGTTGAACCTGCCGGTGAATCGGCGCCTGCTGGTGAATCCGATGCCCTTCACCGCGTGGAAAACGAGGGCTGGGAATGGCATCAACTTGCAGGATGATCCGAGCTTGATCAATCCCTGCTCCCGATTCGCGGCGTTTCCCGAGAACCACCCGAGCGCCCGCGACGGCCTGCGGCGGCTCGCCGACCCGAGCCTTTCTGAGGCAACGATCCAGCTCGATGCCGATACCCCTACGCCCGGAATCCAGCGGCGCTTTCTGCTGCGCAGCGTGCGGCTGAGCGACCGCAACCGCAGCCACTGGTATCGCAGCACGCGGCCACAGGCCGGTGGCAACGCGGTGGGGGAGCAAAGTGCAAGCAACTTTACAGAAAGCCTGATCAACTTTAACAACAAGAACAATGTTGGCGCCATTGAGTTGGTTGTTCAGGGTCAGGTGCTGAAGGGGGGGCGTGTGGTGGCCACCTCAAATCTCAGCCGCGAATACCTGGTGGTGCCGAAGTGCTGTGCGCGTTCCTTCGGCGGCCCCGACCAGATGTTCGGCAACGACTACCGCTGGTGTTTCGGTTACCCGCCGCTGGCGGTGGGCCTGGCCAACACATCCACAAACAGCAAGGGAGGCATCTACGTCTACCCCGGGGCCATGCCGGAACTGCGCCAGCGCACCAACCAGGCGCTGCGCCCTTCAAGCATCCTCTGCCGTGTCGCCGCCGCTAGTGGCAGCCAGTCATGCGGGAATGCGATGACGGTGGACGGGGTTGCCGTCAAGACCGATTCCCTGAGCTTTCCACCGCTTCCCAGGCTCGACAACAATGGCTTGCCCTGCGATCCAAGCGAGGCGGCTTGCATGGAGAGCACGCCGCCGAGCAGCGCCTTTTCGATCGAATTGTTCAAGCATTACAATCAAGATTCAGTGGATGATGCATCGGCAACCAGCGAGCACAGCTACTCGAGGGACTATCTGCGTGTTCTCAATGGAGAGGTGCAGTTTTGCAACAAACAATACGCCGAGAGTGGAACGAAGGCCGCTTCGATGAATGACTACGACCGTACCGAAACCATTTTGGCGAAGAGCTGCATCAGTCTAAATAATTACTGCGCCCGGCAGGTCATCGAGGGGTATGCGACATACCATTGCCGAATAAAAAATCTCTATGTGAATGACTTTGGTGCCAGCACTGACAGCGAAGTCAGACAGAATAACACCCTATTTATTGATACTTCAAACGGCCCTATCTATCTTTATATTTATAATCAGTGGGCCAAGAAAGGTCTCGTCTCTGGCGATCCTGTCCTGCAGCAGATGGAGAGCTTTGGTTATGCCGATGACTTCCCTCCCTCCAGCTTTGCC
>JBILEP010000166.1:0-5159 GCA_044352045.1 Cyanobium sp.
GAGGGCTCCGGCCGCGAGCTGCTCACCGACGCCCCGCTCGACAACCAGGGCCGGGGCGAATCCTTCTCCCCCACCGACCTGGTGGCCACCGCCCTGAGCACCTGCATCCTCACGATCCTGGGGATCGTGGCCGCCCGCCATGGCATTCCGCTGGAGGGCTGCGAGGCGCGGGTGGAGAAGACAATGACCAGCGAAGGGGAGCGGCGGATCGCCTCGCTGGAGGTGTGGATCCAGCTGCCCGCGGGGCTGGATGAGGCGCAGCGCCAACTGCTGATCCGCGCCGGCGAGGGCTGTCCGGTGAAGCGCAGCCTGGAGGGCGCCGTGCCGATGACGCTGCACTGGGCCTAGGGGCGTGTCGCCTGCTGCAGCCTCCCCCGGCAGTTGCTCTCGAACAGGGCGATCACCACCTCGGCGGGCTGCAGCTCCATCCAGAACGCCTCCGCCTCCAGCCGCTGGTCGCGGGGGTGGTACCCCTCGCTGATCAACTTCGCGTAGTGGGGCGCCAGGCTGCGCAGTTCCCGCAGGGTGCGGGGCATCTGGGTGTCCTGCAGGGCGTTGCCGCCGGCGCAGGCCTGCATCACATGGGTGCCCTCATGGGCCATCACCTCCCAGACCGCCTCCACATCGCCGATGTCCACGTTGTTGCGGCAGACCACCAGGCGATCGATCCCCTGGCCATCCCGCTCATAGTAGCCGGCGTGGTTCGGTCGGCAGTCATCCCGCACCTGGGTCTCGGTGCCGGTGGCATTGATCAGCTGCTCCAGCCGATGGATGGCCACCAGGGTGTTGGCCCTGGCGGGGGCCGGGCTGAGGCTGAGGGTTGCGGAGGCCACCAGGGCCAGGGTCGCCGGCACCAGGGCCGTCCGTCGCGTGCGGGGAAGGGGGGGCATGGCCGCACCCGGGCGCAGGGGAGATGCTTCCAACCTGGCCAGGGATCGCGTCGCCGTCCACGCCACCGAGCGTGCAGGCTGGTGCGACCCGCCCCCCCGATCCCATGGATGCTCCCTACCTTCTGGCCCTGGCCCTGCTGGAGCAGGAGGGCCGGCGGGCCCTGCCGCTGCAGGGGCGCTCTCTGGCCGCGGCCATTCCCGCCGGCGAGGATCCGGGTGAGGAGGGGCGTCGCCAGGCGCTGGAGCTGCTGGTGCGCGTGTGGCAGCGCAGCGACGCCGGCCCCCTGCGGCGGGCGGCGGGGGACGCCAGCCTGCTGCTGGTGGAGGTGCCGCTCGACGCCCTGCAGGAGACGATCCCCAGCCTCAAGGCCCGCTGGATCGCCACGGGGGATCGGGACGCCCTGCTGGCGGGGCTGCGGGAGCTGGGGGGTGGGCTCTGGGGGCTGGCGATGGAGCCCCGCGGTCCACTGGGCTTTCGGTCACTGGTCTGAATGGCGCCAGGCGCAAGAGCTCCCGCAGGGGCGGGATGCCCATCAGCAGCAGCCAGAGGCCGAAGCTCAGCCCAAGGGCCCAGCCGGTGAGTCCGCCGCGGCGACCGCCGTTGAGCCCCACCAGGGCGCCTCCGGCCAGCAGCAGCAGGGCGAAGGCCAGGGAGCGGCGCACCTCAAGCGCCACCCCCGGCCAGAGGGCCAGGGCCAGGGCCGCCAGGCTGAGCAGCCCCCCCTGCAGCAGGGCGCGGCGGGCGGTGCGCCGGTTGAGAAGCGGCGCCTGGGGGGAGCGGGGTGGGCGCTCCATCAGCCCCGGTTGCGCCGGCAGCGCCTCGAACACCACGGTGCAGACCGGATCGATCACCAGGTGCAGCAGGGCGATGTGCACCGGCAGCAGGATCAGGCTCTGGCCCGGCAGCAGCAGGGGAACGAGGCTGAGGGCGACGATCGGTAGATGAATCGCCAGGGTGTAGCCCAGGGCCTGCTGCAGGTTGGCCTCGATCCGCCGCCCCAGGGCCAGGGCCTCCACCAGGCCGGCGAAGGAATCCTGCAGCAGCACCAGATCGGCCGCTTCCCGCGCCACCGCGGTGCCCCGCTTGCCCATCGCCACGCCGATGTCGGCGGCCCGCAGGGCTGGGGCGTCGTTGACGCCATCGCCGCCCATGGCCACCACCTCGCCGGAGCGCTGCAGGGCCCGCACCAGCCGCAGCTTCTGCTCCGGCATCACCCGGGCGAACACCGAGGTGCCCGCCAGCCGCTCCGCCAGCTGCTCGTCCGAAAGGCTTTCCAGTTCAGCGCCGCTGAGGGCGGCGCCGGGGGGCAGGCCGGCCTGATCGGCGATCGAGCGGGCGGTGACGGGTCCATCGCCGGTGATCATCAGCACCCGCACCCCGGCGGCGCGAGCGTGGGCGATGGCGGCCGGCACCTCGGGCCGCAGCGGATCGGCCAGCCCCACCAGCCCCAGCGGCTCGAATTCAAAGTCGTGCACCCCGTCCGGGGGCTGCGGCCGCCCCGCGCCCGCCAGCTGCGGATGGAGGGGCGCCCCTTCGGGACTGGAGGCCACCGCCAGCACCCGCAGCCCCTGGGCCGCCAGGGCGGTGGCGGCAGCCAGCAAGCGCTCGCGGGCGGGGCCGTCGAGGTGGCAGAGATCGGCGATCGCTTCCGGCGCCCCCTTCGCCGCCGCGTGCCAGGTTCCCGCCCCGTCGCTCCACAGCCGGGAGAAGGCCAGCAGATCGGTGCTCAGGGGATACTCCCGCGCCAGGGGCCAGTCGGGATGGCGGTGGTCGTCCGGTGCGAGCGCCTCATCGGCCAGCCGCTGCAGGGCCTGCTCCATCGCGTCCACCGGATCGGGGCGACTGGCGAGCAGGGCCAGCTCCAACAAGCGGTGCCAGGGTTCCGCCAGCGGTTCGCCGACGCGCCAGAGGGCCCCGTCGGGCCAGCTCTGCAGTCGCGCCACCGCCATGCGGTTTTCGGTGAGGGTGCCGGTCTTGTCGACCGCCAGCACGGTGGCGCTGCCCAGGCTCTCCACCGCCGCCGGCCAGCGGGCCAACACGCCGATGCGCGCCAGCCGCAGGGCGCCGAGGGCCAGGAACAGGGCCAGCACCACCGGGATCTCATTGGGCAGCACCGCCAACGCCAGGGCCAAGGACGCCAGCAGCGCCGCCACCCAGTCGCCCCCCACCACCCCCTGCAGCAGACCGAGCCCGGCGCAGAGGGCCAGGGCCAGCACCGTGAGCCGCCCCGTCAGCCGGCGGGTGCGGCGCTGCAGGCGGGTGGGCGGCGCGGTGACGGTGGCCAGGCTGCGGCCCAGGCGGCCCAGCGCCGTGGCCTCCCCCACGGCGCTCACCTCCGCCCAGCCCCGGCCGGCGGCCACCAATGAGCCCGCCAGCACCGGCGCGCCGGGCTCCTGGCGCAGCACCGGCAGCGATTCGCCGGTGAGCAGGGATTCATCCAGCCAGAGCCCGGTGGCCTCCAGCAGGCGGGCATCGGCGGCCACCCGGTCGCCCTCCTCCAGGCGCAGGCGATCGCCCAGCCGCAGCTGCTCGGGGGCCAGCTCCAGCTCCTGGCCGTCCCGCAGCACCCGGGCCAGGGGGGCGGAGAGGCGGGCCAGTTCCGCCAGGGCCCGACGGCTGCGGCGTTGCTGCAGCGCATCGAGCAGGCAGATCGCCACCACGAACAGCAGCAGGATGGCAGCCTCCCCCGGCTCGCCGATCAGCCCGTAGAGCAGGGCGCAGCCGAGCAGCAGCAGGTTGGTGGGTTCCAGCAGCGCCATCGGCCACAACCTTCTGATCACTCTGTAGCGACCGGAGGGCGGTTGTCAGGGCGCGCCTGCCGGAGCGTTGGACCCCCGATGGCGACCAGTCAGACCGGGCGGGTCAGGCGGTTGAGACGCAGGGCACTCACCGAGGCGATGGCGTCGAAGTCGGTGTCGAAGCTCACCACTACGGCGTTGTGGTGCAGGGCCACGGCGGCCACCAGCAGATCGAGGCTCAGCACCGTCCGGCCGATCCGACGGCAAGCTTGCCCCAGTTCGATGGCCTGTTGCCATAAATCCGCTGGCGTGGTCAACAAGGGCAAAGTGTTGAATTGGGCCACCAGCAGTTGGGCTTCCTCCGGCCTTGCGGCACGGAGCACCTCGAAGCGCACCGGCTCTGCCAGATGGGCGGCGGGATCGAGCACGTAGGGCGCGATGCACTGCTTGAGGGCCGCCGGGCTGCGGGCTCGGGTGAAATCGATCCAGAGGCTGGTGTCGAGCAGCAGGGTCATGGGGCGATCTCCTGCGCCCGCATGCGTTCGCGTTCCTGGTCGGCCTCGTAGCTCTCCAGCTCCACTCCCCACTCGCCGCTGAGGAAGCGCTGAGCGATCTGAGCCCGCCGCCGCAACTGCAGAGCCTCCTCCATCAGGCGACGGATGGCCGGGCCCTTCTTGCGCTCGCCGGTCAGCTCCAGGATTTCCGTCATCTCCTGGTCTGAAAGCTCAACGGTTACTTTCATGGTTTTGGCTTCCCAGAGTCAGACTCTGAGGTCAGGATGGCACGCCCCACAGGCCTGCTCGCCCTGAGATCAGGTTGCCCACCGCAGCTTTTCTCACAAGAATGCTGGAGCTCAGCCGTGATGCCGCTTCGTGCCCACCAGGCCCGCGCCATGTCATGGCGGCTTCCGAGCAGGAGTGCTGATCGGAGCCCTCGCTATGGCCTGGATCAGCGGAGCGAGCGTGCGCCCCGATCCCGCCAAGGCAGCAGCTCCCCAGGCCGGCGTCGCCGCCCCTGCAGCCAAGGCCTCCACCAGCCCCGCTCCCAAGGCATCACGCGCGTTCCCCCTCGGCGCGCTGGTGCAAAGCCAACCCCTGGCCACGGCGGCCGGGGGCCTGCTGGTGGCCCTGCTGTTCGCCGATCGGCTGGTGCTCTGGAAGCGGCCCCGCTGGCTGCTGCGCCTCTCGGATGATGGGTTGGAGCTTCCGATCGGTTCCGGAAATGTGCTGCGGCTTGGGTCGCGGCTGTTCCAGACCCTTAAATACCGCGACCGGGTGCTCGATGCCTGGCTGAACGAGCATCAGCAGAGGATTGAGGAGCGCTTCGCCGCCCTCGCCACGGTGGAGCAGCGCCGCCACCACCTGGGCCTGCCGGTGCAGGTGGGCCAGAAGCTGGAGCCCGAACTCACGCCCGAGCGTCTGCAGCAGCTGCCGGGGGCCGTGGGCGGCCTGGTGCTGATCAGCGGCGAGGGCGGCGTGGGCAAAACGAGCCTGGCGGTGCAGATCGCCAGCTGGGCGCTGGCGGGCCGGC
>JBILEP010000167.1:0-5145 GCA_044352045.1 Cyanobium sp.
GCACCCGGGCGTGGGCGAGGTCGAGGGCCTCCTGCAGGGCCGGCGGGGTGCTGCGCCACGCTTCCGCCAGCCGCTCCGCCGGGATCCGCAGGGGATCGGGGCGGAGGCCGTCGAAGCGCTCGCTGAGCTCCAGCAGCGCGGCGTCGCCGCCGCTGCGCACCGCCTCGAGGATCTCCGCCACCACCGCCTCCTCGCGGGCCATCCGGCCGCCGCCGGTGCGATCGGCGATCGCCGCCAGGCGCCGGTGCGCCGCGTCGGCGTCCCGCAGGCAGGGGATGGAGAGGGGGGAGGCCTCTTCGGGGGCGGCGCCCCCAGGGGCGGTGGCGGAACGGGAGGCGACCAAGGGGCTCCGGCGGAGGGGGCGCTGGAGTGACGCTAGGGCTCCGTCCGACCGCTGGCGCGGCGTCGGCTTGGTACGATCTTCGTTTGCCCAGTCCTTGCCCGTATCCTGTGGCCAATAACAAGTCGTCGAAGAAGCGCATCGAGATCGCGGAACGCAACCGCCTGCGCAACCGCTCCTACAAGTCGGCCCTGCGCACGTTGATGAAGCGCTGCTTCACGGCCTGCGCCGCCTGCGGCCCCACCGCCGATGGCGAGGCCAAGGAGGCGGTGCAGAAGAGCATGAACGCCGCCTTCAGCAAGATCGACAAGGCGGTGAAGGTGGGGGTGTTGCACCGCAACACCGGCGCCAACCAGAAGTCGCGGCTCACGGTGGCCGTGCGCAAGGCCCTGGAGCCCGCTGTCGCCCCGGCCGCGGAGTAGGCCCGCTTGAGGAGCTCCCGACCGGTTGGTCGTCGCCCATGAGCGTCAGCGCCCCCCCACCCCCTGCCGCCCCCCTGGCGCCGCTGGTGGATTCCCACTGCCACATCGTCTTCCGCAACTTCGAGGACGACCTGGAGGCCGTGGTGGCGCGCTGGCGGGAGGCCGGGGTCGCCGCCCTGGTCCACGCCTGCGTGGAGCCCTCGGAGATCCCGGCGATCCGCGCCCTGGCCGACCGCCTGCCGGAGCTCCGCTACTCGGTGGGGGTTCACCCCTTGGACACCCAGCACTGGCGGGAGGACACCGCGGCGGTGCTGCGGGTCGCCGCTGAGGCCGACCCCCGGGTGGTGGCCATCGGCGAACTGGGGCTGGATCTCTTCCGCCAGAAGAATCTGGAGGAGCAGCTGGCAGTGCTGGCGCCTCAGCTCGATCTGGCGGTGGATCTCAACCTGCCGGTGATCATCCACTGCCGCGACGCCGCCGCGCCGATGCTTGCCGAGCTGGGGCGCCGCCGCGATGCCGGCCGCTGCCCCCGTGGGGTGATGCACTGCTGGGGGGGCACGCCCGAGGAGATGGAGGGGTTCCTGGAGCTCGGCCTCTACATCAGCTTCAGCGGCACCGTCACCTTCCCGCGGGCCGAGGCCACCCACGAGTGCGCGCGCCGGGTGCCCGCCGACCGCTTCCTGGTGGAGACCGACTGCCCGTTCCTGGCCCCGGTGCCGCGCCGCGGCCAGCGCAATGAACCCGCCTACGTGGCGGCGGTGGCGGCCCGGGTGGCGGAGTTGCGGGGCGAGAGCCTGGCCGAGGTGGCCCGGCTCAGCACCGCCAACGCCGTTCGCCTGTTCGCTCTGCCCGATCCCTGTGTATAGTTGTTCATTGGCCTGGAAGCGGAACCGCTCCCTTTGTCGATCCAGTCACCGATGATCCCTCCGGTCGCCTCGCCCATCGGGGCCGCGGCTTTGCCGGCTGAGTCAACCGCGCTTGCCCTGCGGCGAGATCCATAGGCGCACGGCCCGATCCTTCTTCCCCGTACGGGGGAGGGGGATCGTGGTCGCTGCGCCTCTCGCCGTGGCCGGGTGCCCGTCTGGGGCGCTTCTTCCCTTCCCTTCCGGCCCATGGGCCATCGGCCTTCGGGCCCTTGGTTCCCGGGCTTTTGCCCAACTCCTTACTCCGTCCCGCAGTTCCCCCGCATGAGCAGCGCGATCCAGGTCGCCAAGACCGTCACCTACCTGCCCGATCTGGTGGAGGTGCAGCGGGCCAGCTTCAAGTGGTTCCTCGAGAAGGGGCTGATCGAAGAACTCGACAGCTTCTCGCCGATCACCGACTACACCGGCAAGCTCGAGCTGCACTTCGTGGGCAGCGAGTATCGCCTCAAGCGTCCCCGCCACGATGTCGAGGAGGCGAAGCGGCGCGACGCCACCTTCGCGTCCCAGATGTACGTCACCTGCCGGCTGATCAACAAGGAAACCGGCGAGATCAAGGAGCAGGAGGTCTTCATCGGTGAGCTGCCGCTGATGACCGAGCGGGGCACGTTCATCATCAACGGCGCCGAGCGCGTGATCGTCAACCAGATCGTGCGCAGCCCTGGCGTTTACTTCAAGGACGAGCAGGACAAGAACGGCCGCAAGACCTTCAACGCCAGCCTGATCCCCAATCGCGGCGCCTGGCTGAAGTTCGAGACCGACAAGAACGACCTGCTGCACGTGCGGGTCGACAAAACGCGCAAGATCAACGCCCATGTGCTGATGCGCGCCATCGGTCTCTCCGACAACGACGTGCTCGACAAGCTGCGTCATCCGGAGTACTACCAGAAGTCGATCGAGGCCGCCAACGACGAAGGCATCGCCTCCGAAGACCAGGCCCTGCTGGAGCTCTACAAGAAACTTCGGCCCGGCGAACCGCCGTCAGTGAGCGGCGGCCAGCAACTGCTGCACAGCCGCTTCTTCGATCCCAAGCGCTACGACCTCGGCCGGGTGGGGCGATACAAGATCAACAAGAAGCTGCGCCTCACCATCCCCGACGCCACCCGCACCCTCACCCCGGAGGATGTGCTCAGCACCATCGACTACCTGATCAACCTGGAGCTCGATGTGGGTGGCGCCACCCTCGATGACATCGACCATCTCGGCAACCGCCGCGTGCGCTCGGTGGGTGAGCTGCTCCAAAACCAGGTGCGGGTGGGCCTCAACCGGCTGGAGCGGATCATCAAGGAGCGCATGACCGTCGGCGAGACCGATTCGCTCACTCCGGCCCAGCTGGTCAACCCCAAGCCGCTGGTGGCGGCGATCAAGGAGTTCTTCGGCTCCAGCCAGCTGAGCCAGTTCATGGATCAGACCAATCCCCTGGCTGAGCTCACCCACAAGCGGCGCATCAGCGCCCTGGGTCCAGGCGGCCTCACCCGGGAGCGGGCCGGCTTCGCCGTTCGCGACATCCACCCCTCCCACTACGGCCGCATCTGCCCGATCGAAACGCCGGAAGGCCCGAACGCCGGCCTGATCGGCTCGCTGGCCACCCACGCCCGCGTCAACGAGTACGGCTTCATCGAGACGCCGTTCTGGAAGGTGGAAAACGGCGTGGTGCTCAAGCAGGGGAATCCGATCTATCTCTCCGCCGACCTGGAGGATGAGTGCCGCGTCGCCCCCGGCGACGTGGCGACGGACAGCGAGGGCCGCATCACCGCCGACCTGGTGCCGGTGCGCTACCGCCAGGACTTTGAGACCGTGCCGCCCAGCCAGGTGGACTACGTGCAGCTCTCGCCGGTGCAGGTGATCTCGGTGGCCACCTCCCTAATTCCGTTCCTGGAACACGACGACGCCAACCGCGCCCTGATGGGCTCGAACATGCAGCGCCAGGCGGTGCCGCTGCTGCGGCCCGAGCGGCCGCTGGTGGGCACTGGCCTGGAAACCCAGGTGGCGCGTGACTCCGGCATGGTGCCGATCACCCGTGTCAACGGCACGGTCACGTTCGTGGATGCCACCCTGATCGCCATCCGCGATGACCAGGGCCAGGAGCATCTGCACCATCTGCAGAAGTACCAGCGCTCCAACCAGGACACCTGCCTCAACCAGCGCCCGATCGTGCGCCAGGGCGACACGGTGATCGCCGGCCAGGTGCTGGCGAACGGCTCCGCCTGCGAGGGCGGTGAGATCGCCCTGGGCCAGAACGTGCTGATCGCCTACATGCCCTGGGAGGGCTACAACTACGAGGACGCCATTCTGGTCAGCGACCGGCTGGTGCAGGACGACCTCTACACCTCGGTGCACATCGAGAAGTACGAGATTGAGGCCCGCCAGACCAAGCTCGGCCCGGAGGAGATCACCCGCGAGATCCCGAATGTGGCGGAGGAGAGCCTGGGCAACCTCGATGAGATGGGCATCATCCGCATCGGCGCCTACGTGGAGAGCGGCGACATCCTGGTGGGCAAGGTGACGCCCAAGGGCGAATCCGACCAGCCGCCTGAGGAGAAGCTGCTGCGGGCGATCTTCGGCGAAAAGGCCCGTGACGTTCGCGACAACTCCCTGCGGGTGCCCAGCACCGAGCGCGGCCGGGTGGTGGACGTGCGCATCTACACCCGCGAGCAGGGCGATGAGCTGCCGCCCGGCGCCAACATGGTGGTGCGGGTGTATGTGGCCCAGCGCCGCAAGATTCAGGTGGGCGACAAGATGGCCGGCCGCCACGGCAACAAGGGCATCATCAGCCGCATCCTCCCCCGCGAGGACATGCCCTACCTGCCGGATGGCACACCGATCGACATCGTGCTCAACCCCCTGGGTGTGCCGAGCCGCATGAACGTCGGCCAGGTGTTCGAGTGCCTGATGGGCTGGGCGGCCTCCCACCTCAACGCCCGGGTCAAGGTGGTGCCGTTCGACGAGATGCACGGCGTCGAAACATCGAAGAACACCGTCACCGCGTATCTGGAGGAGGCGGCCCGCCAGCCGGGCAAGGACTGGGTCTACGACCCGGACCATCCCGGCAAGATCCAGCTGATCGATGGCCGCAGCGGCGAGCCCTTCGACCAGCCGGTCACGGTGGGCTACGCCCACATCCTCAAGCTGGTGCACCTGGTGGACGACAAGATCCATGCCCGCTCCACCGGCCCCTACTCGCTGGTGACCCAGCAGCCCCTGGGCGGCAAGGCCCAACAGGGCGGCCAGCGGCTCGGGGAGATGGAGGTGTGGGCTCTGGAGGCCTACGGCGCCGCCTACACCCTGCAGGAGCTGCTCACCGTCAAGTCCGATGACATGCAGGGCCGCAATGAGGCCCTCAACGCCATCGTCAAGGGCAAGCCGATCCCCCGCCCGGGCACGCCGGAGTCGTTCAAGGTGCTGATGCGCGAGCTGCAGTCCCTCGGTCTCGACATCGCCGTCTATACCGACGCCGGCGAGG
>JBILEP010000013.1:0-16187 GCA_044352045.1 Cyanobium sp.
GAACTGGATCCAGGGTCGGACCTGCCGTCCAAATCAATGTCCAACCCTTTGATCCCGCCCTCGGGACCCTCAATTCTGCAACGATTGAAGGGCTGAGTTCGGGTTCGGCTTCCTTGGCCACAACATCATCTTCGGGAAGTTTTAGTTTTTCGATTTGGGGTTCCGTCAACGTCAATACCACTAGCCACAATGGTTGCGGCAATGGCGGCGCCCCATTTTCAACTTTCAGCGCCAACATTGCCTCCACAGGCACAAAGGAGGTCTTTACTCAGGCCCAAGCTGGTGCAGGCTACGATCCACTCATTTGGGCTGCCATCAATGGCTCAGCCCCTAACTCAGTGAGCTATTCGAGTGGTCGGCAGCACCGGTCGCCGCGATGAACTATGCAAATGCAAGTGGAATAGCTGGCATTGCAACGGACGCTACCATCACTTACGATTACACTCATTTCGCTCCATCAGTTCCAGGTCTCTCGCCCCTGCTCGGTGCCGCCGGCGCCTGGCATGGGAGCCGCCGGCAGAAAAGGGCGTTCCACCTTGCTCCGCTGACGAGGGCTCGGCGCCAGCCGATCTCCGCTCTTCGGCGACTATCCTTTTGGAGGCACAGGGTCGAGGATTCTGAGACCCTATTTCCAGAGGCCTCGATTCTGGGCCACGGCAATCCTGAATTGAAGTTCAACTCCTCGGCGATCCTCGGTCCAATCCTCGGCCCAAGGGGGTTGAGGCTGTGGGCCGGCTGGGAAGGCTCAGGTTGAAATCTTTTCGCACCTTAGCGATCATGAGTAGGATGTTGGCGCCTGGGCTATAGAAATTGATCGAGATCCGCATCCTTTAGAGGGCTTGGACGCCAGCGGAGCGCAATCCCAGCAGTCGCGCTCTGGTTCCATGCATCCTGGCTGCGGTACCTTTCCCATTCGGCCGTAACCTCACCCTGCCGCGCTGATCTCGCATGAGCCACCTTGCCCCCATCAGCACGATCCCAGTGGCGTTGGGGGAAAAGGCCTATCCCGTTGTGATCGGCGAGGGCAGCCTGGCGTCCCTCGGGGAACGCATCCGGGGACTGGGCTTCCGCGAGGGTTCCCGGGTGCTGGTGGTCAGCAATCCCGCCGTCAACAATCCTTATGGAGGCGTGGTGCTGGCGAGCCTGGAGCGGGCCGATCTGGTGGCCACCATGCTGGTTCTGGAGGCGGGGGAAGAGCAGAAAACCACCGCCACCGTGGCCCGCATCCACGACGAAGCCTTCGCGTTGCGGCTGGAGCGCGGCTCCCTGATCGTGGCCCTCGGCGGCGGGGTGGTGGGCGACATGGCCGGCTTCGCGGCGGCCACCTGGCTGCGGGGCATCGCGGTGGTGCAGGTTCCCACCACCCTGTTGGCAATGGTGGATGCGGCGATCGGTGGCAAGACCGGCGTGAACCATCCCGGCGGCAAGAACCTGATCGGCGCCTTCCACCAGCCCCGGCTGGTGCTGATCGACCCCACCACCCTGGCCACCCTGCCGCCCCGGGAATTCCGGGCCGGCATGGCGGAGGTGATCAAGTACGGCGTGATTGGCGATCCAGAGCTGTTCGCCGCCCTGGAAGCGGCGTCCGCCCGCGATCCGCAGGCGGGTCTGGCCTCAATCGAGGCGGTGGGGCCGGTCCTGTTGCAGACCCTGCTGGAGCGCTCCGCCGCCGCCAAGGCCCAGGTGGTGGCGGCCGATGAACACGAGGGCGGGCTGCGGGCAATTCTCAATTACGGCCACACCCTCGGCCATGCGGTGGAAACCCTCTCGGGCTACGGCCTCTGGCTGCACGGCGAGGCGGTGGCTCTGGGGATGCTCGCCGCGGGGGAGATCGCCGTGGCGATGCACCTTTGGAGCCCCGCCGAGCAGGAGCGCCAACGGGCCCTGATCGCCGCCGCTGGCCTGCCCCTGCGCTGGCCTGACCTGAATCCGGAGGCCGTGCTCGCCTGCCTGCAGGGGGACAAGAAGGTGCGCCAGGGACGGGTGCGCTTTGTGCTGCCTACCGCCATCGGCCGGGTGGAGATCCGCGACGACGTGGAGGCCGATTGCATCCGTAAGGCGCTGGTGGCACTGCGCTGAGCTCAGCACGCCATTCCAAGCGGTGATTGAACCCCAGGCCCGGATGATGGAGCCTGGGGGGGGAAACGAGCCTCACGAAGGAGGGACGGAGGATGAGGGAAGCGGTCAGTTCAGGCCCAAGGAGTTGCGCATGCCGCGAACAACATTTTTCATGTCGTCGTCGCTGATGTGGCCTGCCTCAAGCAACTGCTGAGCCAACGCATACTTGGCTCGGTTCATCTGCATCTGCAACAAGCCAGAGCAGGTGTTCTTGAAACCTGTCCCACCAAGGGGTACCAGCAGGGCCACACCCCCGCCGATGCCCATGGACCTTGTGAGGGCTTGGGGAAAGCCGACCGCACTGCCTGCCTGCTCTTCCCCCTCACGCAGGCGGCCGTAGACGACAAGCGAAGGGGGAGAGCGATCTGTTACCGAACAGGTGCTGCCATCATCCAGATCCACCTGTAGCCTCGGCTGAGGGGAATAGGTGGAGTCATTGTTGACGGAAAGACCTTCGGCGGCGCTCACGGGATGAGCCAGAAGCGCGAGCAGGACTCCGTAGCCAAGAGAGCAAATCCACTGGTACCCCCTGTTCCTTGCTCTTTGCGTTCGACTGGCGGAATGTAAAGAGCGCACAGGAAATAGGGAGTTTTCTGGGATGCCGCTGAGGTTAGAGTTAACAGCAGCTTCTTCATCTTGTTGGGCACAAGCTTGAAGCTCGAGGGTGTCAGGCGAACACCTTCTGTTAAGGTCGCCCCTGGCTTGGTTGGATCACTCGAGGGCCCCTTGACATTCACCGTGATGTTGACGGGCTCTGATCGGGAGTGCGAGACTTGGAATTTGATCCGGGCTGTTTGATTCCGCAGAGCAAATTCCTTCTTCTCTAGATAAACGGTCTGGGCAGAAACCTGCCCAGACCAGAGAAGAGCGAGAAGCAAAAAGCAACGCTTCACAGATCAGAGAGCCGTGCAGGTTGCGGTGGCAGCCAAGCTGTAGGAGCCTGCGGAGAGCAGCTGTTGGGCGTTGTTCTGGCTGATCGTTGTGGTGATGGCGCCCGATGCCCGATTGGTTCCAGCCTGGGTCGAACTATCCGCCGCTGCGGTGGTGGAGGTGTTGGTCACGAGGTTGGCCAGGCTGACCGAAGATGTGTACGCTGCAGCCCCCTGAGGCGAGACGGGGACAAGGGCACTGAGGGTGACCTTGGCATCGCCATTGGCCAGGAACTGATAGCTGCCGCTACCGCTCAGCGTGGCTTTGTCGGGCGAGATGGACATGCTGATTGGCCCACCAGTGTTCGAGATGTCGCAGAAGGCGGGGCTGGATCCGGTTGCCTCGAAGTCTGCGCTTGTGCCGGCGAAGCTCGCCGCTGGTGCGCAGAGAAGGATGAGAGCAGTGGCGAGGGCGTGTTTGTTGTTCATGGAAATCAGAAATGAAACAAGTCCGTTGCGGACAACACAGTTCTATCCACCGCCAAGCGGGCGGGTCAAGGGGAAAACAATCCGACCCTCTTTATTCGGACCAAGATCATCGTTAACCCAACTTGCATGAGATAGCCTCCCCAGCAGTCCACAAAGTTCAAGTGCCCAGACGTCGTTTCCATGCGCCAGAGTTCAAGGCACAGGTTGCCCTCGATGCCCTGTGCAGTAACAAACCACTGGCCGAAATTGCCGCCTGTTATGAGCTGCACCCAGTTCAGGTTTGCCAATGGAAACAGCAGGTGCTCAAACGCCTACCTGAACTGTTTAGCCATGGGGACTCGGGAGGCAGCCAGCGCAACCCCGAGGAGACCAGCAAACAGATCGAAAAACTGCAAGATGAGAACGCCACCCTAGCGCAGGAGATTGAGTGGTTGAAAAAAAAAATTAAACAACATCGATCAGCCGATCTTACGCTCCCTTCTGGAGCCAGGGCATCCCTCTATCTCCTTGCGACGACAATGTAGGCTACTGGGAACGTCGCGCTCTACCTACTACTATCAGCCGTCCGCCATCTCCCAAGGAAATAGCACTCTTTCGCGACTGATCGATGAGTTGTGCCTTGAGACTGCGAGCATAAATCAGCGTGTACTCCTATCGGAGTTGACGGCAAAAGGCTTTCCAATCTACAAGGGTCGACTCCAACGCCTCCTCTGCCGCATGGGGTTTGCGCCCTTTGAGCGAAAATTGTCTGGGCAGTTGGCCAGCCGTATTGCCAAGCTTCCATCCCCTCCTTGGCGACAGGATGAGGTCGACGCACGAGGGGAGCAATGGGTTCTTGATTTCGCCTACTGGCCATCGCCGCAGGGCGATCTATTTGCCGCACTGCTGGTCGATGCCGGCACCATGGGTTGTCTGGGGTGGGGTCTGTCAGACACCATCTCCGCTGCGTTGGTGACGAATCTGATCCAGGTGACCATGGAGAGTCATCCGTTGCCCTTGCTGCTGCGAAGCGAAACCTTCCTTCCCTTTCTCAGCGTGAACTGTCTGCGCCAGCTACGGCAGGAAGGCGTCAGCTTGATTGCGCCCCTCTGGCCAGAGAACACCGACGGGGTGGGCCGATCAACGATGTTGGCTCCACTGTGGAAAAAGCTGAAACAAAGGGCTGAAGCGTTGCGCGTTGCCCATGGCCAAGCGCACGAACACTGGATTCTTCATCAGGCGATCCTCTACTGCGATGCGTTGATAGACGCGCCTCTACCCCAGATCGGCTGACCGATCGCTAATGGGCGACCACGATGGCTCCATGCCAGAGAGGGACCGCAGCAATTAACGATCCTTCGCCGCTTATGGAACGACAAACCACCTCCCTCCGTAAATATTTCTCAAAAGTTCTCGCAAGGCGTGTCCTGACGTCAGGGGCCAATCAATCGGCTCTGCTGCTTCCGTTCAGGGCGCCGCCATCAGCGTCAGCCCTCGGCCCCCATGGGTCCTGCACGTTCCGATGCAGAACCCTCAGCCTGGTGGTGGTTCGCGCAGAAACAGCGGCGGGTAGCCGTCGGTGCCGCCACGGCGGAAGGCCTGCCAGCGGAATCCGCCGAGAGCGTGGGGATCCACCAGCCGCAGCAGGGCCTCACGGCGCCGCAGCAACTCCGCCAGCTCCGCGGCGTTGCTCTGCTGCAGCTGATGGAGGCGCTGCGACAGACCGAGGGCGAGCAGGGCCTCGCCCTGGAGACAACCGCCGAGGTTCTGCCAGCCAGCCGCCCGGGCCGCCTCCTGCAGCGTTTCCAGGCAGAGGTGGGCGGTGAGGTCCCAGGCGCCGGGCTCCTGGAGAGGATCGGGACTGGCCTGCTGCAGCCGGTAGGCGAGCAGCGTGCCTGCGTGGCGGCTGGGCTGGTAATAGCGACGGGCATCAAGGGCGTAATCGATCACCAGCAGCCAGCCCGCCTCCAGACCGGCGGCGGCCTGGCGCAGCCAGGGTTCCAGGCCGGGATGCAGCTCACTGCACCAGCCTGCCGGGCGTTCAGGCCCCGGTTCGGCAAGGCCCAGCCGGAGCAAATCCTCCAGTTCCTCAGCCAGAAGGGGCTCACCCCGGATCAGCCGCAGGCCTTCCGGCGCTAGGGCCACCCGCTGGCGGCACCAGCGCGATCCATCGGAAACGATCCGCTCCACCGCCAGCGCATCGAGAACCTCATGGGCCAGCACCACGCCGCGCCGCGGCGTGGTGGCCAGGGCATCAAAGTCGAGCCAGCGGCAGGGCAGGGGGCATCCCGCCAACCGTCGTCGCTGCCGCTCCACCATGCCCGGATTGGGCTCCACCAACAGCAGCTCGCAGCGCGTCGCCAGGTCGGGGGCCTCACGCACAAGGGCCTCGGCCAGGTCGGAGGCAAGAGTGCCCTCGCCTGGTCCGGTTTCCACCAGGGCCAGGGGGGCCGTATCCACCCCGGAATCGGTAGCCGCGGCGAGGGCGCGGAGCCAGGCGGCGATCTGGGGGGCGAGCAGGGCCGCGAAATCGGATCCGAGGGAGGGGGCGGTGACGAAATCTCCGCGGGCTCCGATGGCCAGCCGGCCGGCGCCGTAGGCGCCGTGCTCCGGGTCATGGAGCGCCCATTCCATGTAAGTGCGGAATGGCACCGACCCACCAGCGCTGGCCAGCCGCTGCGCCAACCAGCTCGGCGGGGGTGGGGCGGGCACGCTCAGGCCTCGCCGCCGCCACCCTGCTGGAGGCGCCGCCCCACCGTGACTCCGGCGATCCAGTAGGCGGCGAAGGCGGCCGCCACGAAGGCCAGGCTGTTGCGGGCCAGCGGCAGCCAGTCGCTGGTGCGGGTGAGGATCGGGCCGAGGCCCAGGGCGACGTAGAGGATCAACCAGAGGGGGGAGAGGAGCAGCACCCAGGTCCACTCGACCCGGCGGCCCTCCTTGCGGGGAAAGGCGGCGAATCCCACCACGAGACCGCCCAGGATCGCGGTGGAGAGGGTGAGCAGCCACTGCTCACGCGGCAGACCCGGCACCACCTGGCAGCCGCCGATCAGCAGGCAGCCCTTGACGGCGTGGAGGGAGTCGAGGATCGCCCCATCCTCGCCATGGTCCTGGACGTAGTACTTGTTGCCGAAGCGGGTCTGCAGCTCCACCCAGAAGGTGCGCGGCATCAGGGAGAACAGGGCATCGCCGACGTTGAAGTTGAGCAGGTTGCCCCCCCGCTCATCCGCCACCAGCAGCAGGCTGCGCTCATCGAGGCTCCAAAAGTCCTTCACGGCCACCCCGGGGGTGCGGTCGTATTGGGTGAGCACCCGCAGCTTCCAGCCGCTGTTGCGCTCGAACTCGTTGAGTTCACCCTCCAGGGCCACCCGCTGGCCATCGGTGAGCGCCCTGGCCAGGTCGATCACCGGGGTGGGGTGATCGGGAAGCAGATCGGGGTTGTCGAAAGCGTGGGCCGGAGCCACCGCGGCGGGTGCCAGCCAGAGCAGCAGGCCAAGGAGCAGTCCCGCCAGGGAGAGCAAGGGGCGCTGTCCCCGACTCGGGGGGGGCGGCGACACGCTCATGGGCGACCTCTAAGGGAGATGCATTCTGTCCCAACTCTCCGCGGGGCGTGAGCTCAGTCGCTCAGCTCGGAGGAGTTGCTCACGCTGCGCACCTTGGAGGACTGGATCGCGTCAAGCTGACAGGCGAGGCTGGAGGCACGACAGGGGGGCGCCACCGGGCGGATCGCCACCTGTTCCCAGCCGCTGCCGCCACCATTGCGCAGTTGGGCCAGGTTCTGCTCGTAGAAGGCCCGCAGTTCTTCGTAGCGCTTCACCGGCTGGCCGTAGTAGCTGCGGCCCGCGAGGGTGGGGAAGGAGGCCCATTCGGGGGCCAGGCGTGCCGCCAGCTCCGGGGTGAGCTCACCCCGATCCGCCAGGGGCAGGGCGCCGCGACGCTGGATCAGGAACAGGGCGCCCTGATCCTGGTTCTCGGGGTGGAAGCCCACCAGACCCATGGAGCGGGTGACCAGATTCCAGGTTGCGGGCATGAATTGGTAGGCACCGGCCGCCGCACTGGCGTAGCGGGGCGACACCATCACGCGGTCGGGATGGCGATCAAAGGAATGGAACATGCTGCCGCCGAACAGGATGCGATAGCCAATCTCCTCGCCGTTTTTCCAGGTGCCCTCCGCATAGCGGATCGTGTTGAGCAAGGCACGCCGCTCCGGGGTGATCGCAAACACCCGGGGAACGGCCGGTGGGGGCAGGAAGGCCACCTGGGGTCGAGTCCCGGCGGGGGAGGACACCTTCAGGGTCCAGGAGCTGGTCTCGGTAGCGGCGGCGGAGCCAGGGGCCAGAGTGGTGGCCGCGAGGGCGGCGCCGGCGAGGGCCAGCAGGGGGCGCTGAAGAAAAGGCAAAACGGGAAAGGCGAGGAACAAAAACCGCACAGGGTGGAAGCGGCGGCGAATCGGTGCGATGGACGAGGAGGCTTGCGTTGCAGAGCAGCTGAGGGAGATCTGCAGATGCGCAAGACGCGGTCAAGGCACCAAGAAAAGGAAGAGGCGGTGTTGAAGTTCGAGCCAATGTGCCTATTGATCGCCGCGAATGCGATCATTACTGTGCCGATCGCATAACTGGCACACAAGTATCAGGAATGACGTTGTGCGTTCAGATCACTGTGAAGGGCTGGATTCAGCCGATTTGGGTGAACAGCAGCCCAAACCTTCACGGCCGCAATGATCGGAACATCTGATCACTCCTCCAGCAGCCGTACCAGGCCCGCCGCCGCCACCGCGGCGCCATCCTGCGGCAGCGGCCCGATCCGGGGCGCGCGCAGGGGCTGATCCAGCTCCCAGTCGCCCAAACGCCATTGCGCCTCGCTCAGCAGCCGGTGTTGCCCGTGATCCTGGAGCGCCTCCCGCAACACCGGAGCTTCGGCGAATCCCTGGCGATCCACCAGGTGGATGCCCACCCCCTGGCTGAAGGCCTCGCAGAAGCTGCTGTAGCCGGCCTTGGTGATCAGGCGACCCGCCAGGGGCATCAGGTCGAGGGGCCGTGTGCCATCGGGCAGAACCCGGCCGTTGGGCACCGTCGCCAGGGCGGGGTCCGGGCCGATGAACACGTGCTCGGGCCAGCGGGCGAGCAGGGAGGGATCCAGCGCCAGCCCCAGGCCGCCGAAGCTCACCAGCACGCAACGCTGCCGTTCCTGGGGCAGCTCCAGCCGCCGGGCCAGCTCCGCCGCATCCAGGCGCGGCCGAGAACTGGTGATACCGATCCGCAGACTGGGGATCCCCCAGGGCATCGGCAGCGACAGGGGACAATGGAGCAGCAGATCCCCCTGGCCGTAGAGCTGCCGGTACCGGCGCGCCCGCTCGGCGAACGCCCCCCCCATCGGTTCATAGATCGCGTCCCAGCCGAAGCTGGCCAGCCACACCAGGGGCGCGCCGAGCTGGCCGGCCAGCACGGCCGCCGCGGGGGGCACATCGGCGAACACCGCCACCGGTTGCCCCTGCTCCGCCAACCAGGCGGCCTCCACCCGCACCTGTTCGGGCAGGGCGGCCTCGAGCCGCGCCAGGGCCGCCAACGTGGCCGTTGGATCCACCGCCAGGGCGTTGGCCTGCACCATCCCCACATCCCAGAGGCAGGGGCGCCGCTCGAAGGGCACTGGCCCAAAGGCCAGCTCCAGGAAACTCTCCGCCAGGCCGGTGGAAAGCACCAGCCGCCAGTCCGGGCGCAGGGCAGCCAGTTCGCCGAGCACCGCGGCGCTGCGGGAGCCGTGACCGTAGCCATGACTGCTGAGGCAGGCGTAGATCAGCATCAGCGGCGATCGGGCTGGCCCGCGGTGGTGGCCTGTTCAGCCTCGCTCCAGAGGGTTTCCTCATAGAGCAGATCCCCCTGCTCGCCGTACCAGCGGTGGGCCAGGTGCACAGGACCGGCATCCCGCCAGGTGATCCAGCTCAGGTGCCTGAGGGTGCGGCCCTGGCGATCCACCCCATGGCGGGGCACGCAGGCGGCATTGAGGTGCAGGGTGCCGTGGCGGTCCCGCACCAGGCTGCGCCGCTCCCCCTGGTGGAGCCGCAGGCTGTGGTGCATGTGCCCGAACACCACAAGGGGCACGGGCCGGTGGCGGCGGATCCGCTCGATCGCCAGCTCCAGATCCTGATCCCCCCAATCGCAGGCCGGGCGCTTCCAGTCGCGGCCGCAAGGATCGCGGGCTTCGCTCCCCAGTCCGCTGGGCCCGCAGTGGGCCAGCACCAGCAGGGGCAGGTCGGGATCGGCGGCGAGGGCCGCCCGCTCGATCCGCGCCGCCGATTCGTGCAGGTCCACCGGGCCGTAGGCGGCCTTCACCGCCTTGGAGAGATGGAAGCCGCCACCGGCCGTGCCCGGACGGCCGCCCACCACCGCCAGACCGGGCGGCACCAGCTGGCGCAGCCCCCAGCCGCAGTGCAGTTCGCCCAGCAGGTCGCTCTGGCGGCGCAGGCGGTGACCACTGGGATCCCGGCCGGCGTCGTGGTTGCCGAGCACACAGGCCAGCGGCAGCGAGAGATCGCCCAGCAGCCGCGGGATGCGCCCCCGCCCGTCGCTGAAATCGCCCACCAGCAGCAGCGCGTCGGGGGCCAGGCGCTCCAGCAGCCGGTTATCCCGCTCGTCCCACTGGTCGTGGAGATCGCCGGCGACGGCGATCCGCATCTCGGGCCGCGACGGGTTCATGCCGGGGCCTGCCTAGGGTGGCTTCATCCTGCACGACCGGTGGCAGCACCGGTGGCACGGTTGGTTTTCACCGAAATTCCGCCCAGTCTCCGCCCGCCAGCCCACGCTGAGCTGCCGGCCGCGATCCGCGCCCTCAAACAGCGGCGCAACGCCGTGATCCTGGCGCACTACTACCAGGAGGATCCGATCCAGGACATCGCCGATTTCATCGGCGACTCGCTCGAGCTTTCGCGCAAGGCCGCGAGCACCGAGGCGGAGGTGATCGTCTTCTGCGGCGTGCACTTCATGGCCGAGACGGCGAAGATCCTCAATCCCGGCAAAACGGTGCTGCTCCCGGATCTGGATGCCGGCTGCTCGCTGGCCGACGCCTGCCCGGCCGATCAATTCGCCGCTTTCCGCGCCGCCCACCCCGAGCACGTCGTGGTGAGCTACATCAATTGTTCAGCGGCAGTGAAGGCCCAGAGCGATCTCATCTGCACCAGCAGCAACGCCGTGTCCCTCGTGCAGCAGCTCCCGCCCGACCGCCCGATCCTGTTCGCGCCCGATCAAAACCTCGGCCGCTGGGTGGCGCGCCAAAGCGGCCGCGACCTCACCCTCTGGCCCGGCAGCTGCCTGGTGCATGAAACCTTCAGCGAGCAAGCCCTGCTCAAGCTGAAGCAGGAGCACCCGGATGCCGAGGTGATCGCCCACCCGGAATGCCAGCAGCACCTGCTCGACCTGGCGGACTTCATCGGCTCCACCAGCCGCCTGCTGGAGCGGGCCACCAGCGGTGCGGCGGACACCTACATCGTGCTCACCGAGCCGGGGATCCTGCACCAGATGCGGCGGCGCCGCCCCGAGCGCACCTACCTGGCGGTGCCGGGCAGCGATGCCTGCAGCTGCAACACCTGCCCCTACATGCGCCTGAACACGCTGGAGAAGCTGTGGCGGTGTCTGGAGACGATGGCCCCGCAGATTGAGCTCGACGAGGACATCCGCCAACGGGCGCTGGTGCCGATCGAACGCATGCTGGCGATGAGCCGTTGAGCCCATGCCCATGCCCCCCGGCGGCTTGCTGGAACTCAGGCCAGAGGGGTTGTACTGCCCGGCGGCGCAGGCCTGGATCGACCCCTGGCGGCCCGTGCCCCGCGCCCTCATCACCCACGCCCATGCCGACCACGCCCGCCCCGGCTGCGGCGAGTATTGGGCGGTGGAAGCCAGCGAGGGCATCCTGCGCCAGCGGCTGGGGGCGACGATCCGTCTGATCCCTGTGGACTACGGCCAGATTCACCGTCTCGGCGATGCCCGCATGTCCTTTCACAGCGCTGGCCATGTGCTCGGCAGCGCCCAGATCCGCCTGGAGGCCGGCGGGGAGAGCTGGTTGGTGAGCGGCGATTACAAGCGTTGTTACGACCCCAGCTGCACTCCGTTCGAGCCGGTGCAGGCGGATGTGTTCATCAGCGAGGCCACCTTCGGCCTGCCGATCTACCGCTGGCGCCCCGGGTCGGAGGTGGCCCAAGAGATCCTTCGCTGGTGGCAGGCGGCACCGGAGCGGCCCTCCCTGCTGTTTGCCTACGCCTTCGGCAAGGCCCAGCGGCTGCTGGCGGAACTGGCCGCCATCGGGGTGGGCGAGCCGGGACAACCGGGCGCCGAGGGTCAGGAGATCCTGCTGCATGGGGCCGTGGACGCCCTGATGGCTCCCTACCGGGAGGCGGGGGTGTCGCTCCCGCCCACCACTCCCCTGAGCGCCCTGCCCCGTGGCGACTCCCTGGCAGGCCGACTGGTGATCGCGCCCCCCTCCGCCCACCGCTCCCCCTGGATGAAGCGGCTGAAGCTGCCGCAGACGGCCTTTGTGAGCGGCTGGATGGCCGTGCGCGGCGCCCGGCGGCGCCGCGGGTACGAGCGCGGTTTTGTGCTGAGCGACCACGCCGACTGGCCCGGCCTGCTGCGCAGCGTCCGGGAGAGCGGCGCCCGGCAGGTGTATGTGACCCACGGCAACTGCGACGGGCTGGCCCGCTACCTGCGGGAGGTGGAGGGGATTGCCGCCGAACCCCTGGCGGGCGATTTCTCCAGCGAGCGCGGCGATGAGGTCCACCCATAGGCTCGGGCGATGCGTGGCTTCGCCGCCCTCTACCGCGATCTCGATGGCCGCGGCGGCACTGCCGCCCGGGTGGAAGCCCTTCACGCCTACTTCCAGCGGGCCGATCCGGCAGACGCCGCCTGGGCCCTGCAGGTGCTGCTCGGTCGTCAGGGGCGGCGCCTGATCACCGGCCGCCTCCTGCGCCAGATCTGCCTGACCGGCTCCCGCTTACCGGAGTGGCTGTTTGAGGATTGCTACGCCCATGTGGGCGATTCCGCGGAAACCATCGCCCTGCTCTGGCGGCAGTTCGCCCCGGAGTCGCCACCGGGCGATGGCGCGGGCTCCCTGGCCGATCGGCCCCTGCATGAGTGGATGGAGCGGTTGCTGCCGGCCGCCGCCGCCCTGGAGGGGGAGGAGCAGGCGGCGGCGGTGCGGCGCCTTTGGTGGGGCTTGTGCGACGACGAACTGCTGGTGGCCAACAAGCTGCTTACCGGTGGGCTGCGGGTGGGGGTGGGGCAGGGCCTGGTGCTGCGCGCCCTGGCCAGGCTGGGCGGTGTGGAGGAATCGCTGCTGCAGCACCGGCTGATGGGCGGCCTGGAGCCGAGCGCCGGGGCCTTCATCGCCCTGCTGGCCCCCGCTGCCCAGGGGCACACGGTGCCGAGCCGCCCCTATCCCTTTTTTCTCGCCTCCCCGCTCGACGCGACCGCCCAAGCGGGGGATGGGGACGGCCCCCTGCCCGGTCCGCCGCCCGACTGGCTGGTGGAGTGGAAATACGACGGCATCCGTGGCCAGATGATCCGTCGTGCCGGCGAGGCCTTTCTCTGGAGCCGCGGCGAAGAGCTGATCAACACAGCCTTCCCCGACCTGCTCGCAGCGGCCGACGCGCTTCCGGATGGCACGGTGCTCGATGGCGAAATCCTCGTCTGGCCAAGCGGGCAGGAACGTCCGGCCCCCTTTGCCCTGCTGCAGCGGCGGCTGGGGCGCAAAGCGCCGGGACGAACGCTGCTGGCGGAGTGCCCCGCGGCCTTCGTGGCCTACGACCTGCTGGAGCGCCTCGGCGTCGATCAGCGGCAGCGGCCGCTGCGGGAGCGCCGGGCCGACCTGGAGGCCCTGCTGGAACCCCTGGCCGGCGAGCGATGGCGGCTCTCACCCCTGCTGGAGCTGAGGCATTGGCAGCAGCTGGGAGAACTGCGGGCCGAAGCAGCCGCCGCCGGGGCCGAGGGGCTGATGCTCAAGGCCGCCGCCTCCCCCTATCTGGCAGGCCGCCGACGCGGTCACTGGTGGAAGCACAAACGGGAGCCCCTGCGCCTTGATGCGGTGCTGCTCTATGCCCAGGCCGGCAGCGGCCGCCGCGCCAACCTGTTCACCGATTACACCTTCGGCCTCTGGACTGGCGATGGCCAACTGGTGAGCTTCGCCAAGGCCTACTCCGGCCTCGACGACGCGGAGATCGCCGAACTCGACCGCTGGATCCGCCGCCACACCAGCGAGCGCTTCGGGCCGGTGCGGGCCGTGGCGCCCGAGCAGGTGTTCGAGCTGGCCTTCGAGGGCCTCCAGCCCTCGAGCCGCCACAAGAGCGGCATCGCCGTGCGCTTTCCCCGCATCAGCCGCTGGCGACGCGACAAGCCCGCCGTCGAAGCGGACACCTTGGAGGCGGCGCTGGCGTTGCTCGAAGGGGCCCAGGGCGGATGAGACAGCCGCGCGCGGCACGGGCCCTCGATCCGATTGAAGCTTGGTTTGCCCAGCGAGGCTGGAAGCCGCTACCCTTCCAGCGACTGGCCTGGCGCGCCGATCTGGAGGGGTGCAGCGGCCTGATCCAGGTGGCCACCGGCGCCGGCAAGACCTACGCGGCGCTGCTGGGGCCGATCGCCCGGCTGCTGGCGGAGCCCGAGGGGCCGCAGCCGGGCCTGCGCCTGCTGGTGCTCACGCCCCTGCGGGCCCTGAGCCGCGATCTGGTGGCGGCGATCCGCGAGCCGATCGAGGCGATGGGCTGGCCCCTGCGGGTGGGCCTGCGCAACGGCGACACCAGCCCCAGCGAGCGCGGCCGCCAGCTGCGCAACCCGCCCCACATCCTGATCACCACCCCCGAATCCCTCTCCCTGCTGTTGGCCAACCGGGGGGCACCCCAGCTGTTCGCCCACTTGGAAACGGTGGTGCTCGACGAATGGCACGAGCTGATCGGCGGCAAGCGCGGCGTGCAGAGCGAGCTGTGCCTGAGCTGGTTGCGGGGCCTGCGGCCGGCCCTGCGCACCTGGGCGGTGAGCGCCACGATCGGCAATCCGGCGGAGGCGGCCCGGGCGGCGGTGGGGATGGACAATCCAAAGCCCAGCGTGATCGCCGCCCCAGTGCGGCGGGCCACCGAGCTGCGCAGCCTGCTGCCGGAATCGGTGGACGGCTTCCCCTGGGCCGGTCACCTGGGCCTGCGCATGCACGAAAGCCTGGTGGCAGCCCTGGATCCAGCGGTGTCCACGCTGCTGTTCACCAACACCCGCAATCAGGCGGAGCGCTGGTATCAGTGCCTGCGCTACGCCTGCCCCGAGATGGAGGGGGCCCTGGCCCTGCACCACAGCGCCATCGATCGGGCTGAGCGGGAGACGATCGAGGCGGGGGTGAAGGAGGGCACCATCCGCTGGGTGGTCTGCACCGCCTCCCTGGACCTGGGGGTGGATTTCCAGCCGGTGGAGCGGGTGGTGCAGATCGGCTCGGCCAAGAACGTGGCGCGGCTGCTGCAGCGGGCCGGCCGCTCCGCCCACCGGCCAGGCGGCACGGCCCAGGTGCTGTTCCTGCCCACCAATGCCCTGGAGCTGCTGGAGCTGAGCGCCCTGCGCCGGGGCCTGGCGGAGGGGCTGGTGGAGCGGCGAAGCCCGCCGCAGGCTCCCTTGGATGTGCTGCTCCAGCACCTGATGAGCCTGGCCTGCGGCCCCGGCTTCGATCCGCTGGAGCAGTGGCGCCAGGTGCGCTCCTGCTGGAGCTACCGGGATCTTTCCGACGCCGACTGGGCCTGGTGCCTGCGCTTCCTGGAGCACGGCGGCGACTGCCTGGCCGCCTATCCCCGCTACCGCAAGCTGGAGCGCGACCCGCCCGAAGCCGTCGACGGCAGCCCCTTCCGATTCCTGGTGCGGGAGGCGGCGATCGCCCGCCTGCATCGCCTGGCGATCGGCACGATCACCGCCGACCGGGCCGTGACGGTGCGCTTCCTGCGTGGCGCCGTGCTCGGCCATGTGGAGGAATCGTTCATCTCGCGGCTGAAGCCCGGCGATGCCTTCTTCTTCGCCGGTCGCCAGCTGGAGTTCGTGCGCTTGCGGGAGATGACTGCCTATGTCAAGGCCACAACCAAGCGCAGCACCACCGTGCCGGCCTGGGCTGGCGGCCAGATGGCCCTCTCCGATCTGCTCAGCCGCCGGCTGCGGGAGGAGCTGGACCGCTGCGCCCTCGCCCTGGCGGGGGAGGGGGAGCTGGACACAGCGGAACTGCAGGCCCTGGAGCCCCTGCTGGCCCGACAGGCCGATCTCTCCCGCCTGCCGCGCCGCAGCCAGTTCCTGGTGGAGATCTGCCGCAGCCGCGAGGGCAGCCACCTCTACGCCTACCCGTTTGAAGGGCGCTTCGTGCATGAGGGTCTGGGCTTCCTCTGGGCCTGGCGCCTGGCCCGCCAACGGCCGGCCACCTTCACCGTTTCGGTGAATGATTACGGCTTTGAGCTGCTGGCAGCCAAGGGCTACCCCTTCGAGGAACTGCTCGACTTGTACCGGCGGGATCTGCTCGATGGAGCGGATCTGGAGGCGGACCTGGAGGCCTCGATCAACCTCTCGGAGCTCTGCCGCCGCCGCTTCCGCGCCATCGCCCAGGTGAGCGGCCTCGTGCACAACGGCTATCCGGGCCAGGGCAAAAGTGGCGGCCAACTGCAGATCAGTGCCGCCCTGCTGTTCGATGTCTTCACACGCCATGAGCCCGCCAACCGCCTGCTGGCCCAGGCACGGCGGGAGG
>JBILEP010000168.1:0-5093 GCA_044352045.1 Cyanobium sp.
TCGAGGAACCGGGTTCATTTTCCGGCAGGATCA
The DNA here is from genome assembly GCA_044352045.1 of Cyanobium sp. Classification (GTDB taxonomy): domain Bacteria; phylum Cyanobacteriota; class Cyanobacteriia; order PCC-6307; family Cyanobiaceae; genus Cyanobium. Next base: position 34 of record JBILEP010000168.1, read on the forward strand.
GCTCCGCCAGGCCGCAGCGGGGCCCGCTGGCCAACCAGCGCACGTCGTTGGCGATCTTCATCAGGCTGCCGGCCAGCACGGTGAGGGCGCCATGGGCGGCGGCGAGGGGTTCGTGCCCCGCCAGGGCCTGGAATTTGTTCGGGGCGCTGGTGAAGGGAAGTCCGAGGCGCTCGCTCAATCGGCTGGCCACCGCCTCGCCGAAACCGGGGGGAGCATTGAGGCCCGTTCCCACGGCGGTGCCGCCGATCGCCAGGGCGCGCACCTGGGGGAGGCAGGCGCGCAGGGTGCCGAGGCCCAGCTCCAGCTGGGCGATCCAGCCGCTCACCTCCTGGCCGAGGGTGAGGGGAACGGCATCCTGAAGGTGGGTGCGGCCGATCTTGATCAGACCCTGCCAGGATTGGCGTTTGCCCTCCAATTCGGCGATCAGCGCCAGCAGGGCGGGGATGAGTTGCCGTTCCAGCTCGATCGCCACCGCCAGGTGCATGGCGGTGGGGAAGGTGTCGTTGCTCGATTGGCTGAGGTTGACGTGATCGTTGGGGTGCACGGGGGCTTTGCGGCCCGGCGTGCCACCGAGGGCGAGGATCGCCCGGTTGGCGATCACCTCGTTGGCGTTCATGTTGGTCTGGGTGCCGGAGCCCGTCTGCCAGACCCGCAGGGGGAACTCGGCGTCCAAGGAGCCGGCGGCCACCTCCTCGGCGGCCGCCACGATCGCCGCCGCCAGGGTGGGATCAAGGCGGCCCAGCTCCGCATTCACCTCCGCGCAGGCGGCCTTGAGCTGGCCGAAGGCCCGCACAATCGCCAGGGGCATGGGCTGGCCGAAGGGGAAGAAGCGCAGCGAGCGCTGGGTCTGGGCGCCCCAGAGGCGCTCGGCGGGCACCTCAATCGGCCCCAGGCTGTCGCGTTCGCTGCGGCTGGCCTGGCTCATGGCTGGCTTACCACCTCGCGGTTGAGTTCGTTGATGCTCACCGTGCCACCGGAGCGGCCGCCGGCGGGGAGGGGGATGCCGGTGGCCTCGCTGATGGCCGCATCGATCGCCTCCAGGGCAACGGCGCCGCTGGCGTCGAGGCGAATGTGGCCCTCGCCATCGAGGACCACCACCTGGGGGATCTCCCCCTTCCAGTAATGGGCCGGATCGCTGGGACCCTGATCGGCGCGACCCTGCAAGGGATCGGTGACCAGGGGGATCAGATCGATGCGGTTGCCCCACTGCCGCTGCAACTCGGAGACCACCGGTGCGAAGCGCTTGCTGGCGCTGCTGTCGTCGAGATAGAAGACCAGCACGGCGGTGCGCTGCGTCGCCAGGGCCTGGGCCAGGGAACTGCGGGGGGGCACGAGGGAGCCGTTGCCGGCGTAGAGGGCAAAGATGTTGCCGTCGTAGCGGTCGTTCTCCAGGGAGGCGTGGGCGGCGCTGGTGCCCACCGCCAGCCAGGCGGCCAGGCAGAGGAGCAGGGCGAGCAAGCCACGGAGCAGCCGGGAGTTGGGGAGAGGCAGGGAAGGGGCCGGCAAGGGGGACGGCACAAAGGCGGTGGGTGTTGGCGCCATTGTGCCCGCCGTCCGCTTCAGCCGCGGTTGAGGCTCCTGCCCATCCCCTGGGCGATGCCGCGACCCACCAGGCCGATGGCGCGACCCACCACCTGGGTGAGCACCACCACCACCAGATCGCCGATGGCCTTGACCAGGCTCTGCAGCTGGGGGGCGACGGCGTCGCGGGCCTCCAGGGCGAGGGTGACCATCTGTTGGGGCCAGCCGAGCTGGCGCAGTTCGCGGTCGCGGGGTTCGGTGAGATCGGCCAGGCGGATCGCCCCCTGCTCGAGGCGGAAGAGCATGCGGCGGCTTTCGTAGAGCTGAACCGGGCGCTCCACCCAGCTGCTCCAACGCTGCTGGGCATTGAGCTGGTTGCGCAGGCGCTCGAGATTGCGGGTGGAGAGCAATTCAGGACGGAGAAGATAACGGCGCAATTCCGGCCATTCCGCGCAGGCGGCCAGCACCTCGGCGGCCACCAGCTCGGCGGAGCGCACCAGCCAGTTGGCGAGGAGCATTTCGAGATAGAGCACCGCCCGGGGTTCGTCCGGAGGCAGCAGCCGGCCGTCGACGAGCAGTGGACGGGCCTGCACCAGGGTGGCCAGCATCGGGGTGGGCTCGGGCAGCTCCGGGTCGCCCAGCTCCAGCTGGCTGCCCTCCACCAGGGTGTCGGCCACGGGCAGGAGGCGCCCCTGCTGGGGGAGTTGCACGTAGGTGCCGGCCATGCGGCGCAGGGCGAGGCGACGCAGTTCCGGCTGGAGTTCCTGCCAGCTTTCGAGCAGCCGCTCGCCGCGGGGATCGGCGTGCTGGAGGCGGGCGCGCAGCTGTTGGAACTGCTCGAGCAGGGCGAGCAGCAGATCGCTGCGGCGCTCTGGCAGGAGCCCATCAAGGGCGAGAAGCTGGCCGCTCTCGTTGCCCAGCCCGGCGGTGGCGGCGGCGCGCAGACGCTGCTCCACCGCTTCCCAGATGCCATCGGCGGTGCGCTGCCGCAGGCTCAGGGCCAGCGCTGGAGTGGGCCGCAGCCCAGCGCCGGCTTCCCCGGCGGCAGGCTCTGGGCCTGCTGCTTCGTTGCTGACCTCAAGGGGTGGGAAGGACCAGGCGAGCTGCAGTGGCCCCCAGAGCCAGAGCAGCACTTGGCGGGCTGCCTCCAGCTCCCGCAGGCGGCCGCGCAGCAGCAGCTCGGCCAGGAGCCCTGGTGGCGGTGGGTCGAGCAGGCGGCGGCAGAGGGCCCGCTCGCCATCGATCTGCTGCAGACCGCTGATCAGCAGCCATTGCCCCAGGCCGAGGGGAGCGCCCGCCGCGGCTGTGCCCCGCCCCTCCGCTGGGCTGGCGGCGAACTCCACCACCCGGCCGCCGCCGAGCAGGGTGCGCACCGCCGTGCGCAATCCCTCCACATCGGGGGCCTCAAGCAAACCCGGCACCGGCAGATCGAGCAGGAAACTGGCCGGATAAGGGGGGTTGGAGGGAAGTAGGAGCAGGACCGGCGCGGGCTGCCAGCGCTCCCGCAACTGGCGCAGCTCCCGCTCCAGGGCGGCGGGTTCAGGGGCGGAGGCCAGGCACCAGATCACCAGCTGGGGAGAGCCGGCGGCGCCGTCCGACTCGCCCAACACCTGCCAGCCATCGGGGGCGGCGGTGAGCCACTGGTTCAGTCCCTCCCGCTGCAGGGGTTCGGCGAAGAGCAGCAGCCGGGCAGGGGGATCGGCCGGGGTGCGGCGCAAGGGGAGGGGCAGCCGGGTTGCCAAACCCTACCGAGCCCGCCCCGGGGTTTCCAGGGGGCAGGGCCTAGAGGCGGTGGGACGGCCGACCAGATGGAGGGTGTAGTTCTCGATCGTGAAGCCGGTGATCGTTTCGATGTGTTGCAGCATCTCGGCGGGCAAGACGACATCAAGATCGCGGATTGCGCCGCTCTCCAAGCAGGTGATGTGGCTGTGGGGATCAGCGCGGTAGCCGTAAAGCCGGCCGGTGGCGCGGTCGAGGCACTCGATCACGCCAGCGGACTGGAGAGCTTCGAGGTTTTGGTAAACGGAGGTATGGCCGATGTTGCGGCCCATGTCGTTGAGCTGCTCGTAGATGTCGCGGGCGCTCAGGTGGCTTTTCTGGGACCAGAGCAGATCGAGCACCATGCGGCGCTGGCGGCTGAGGCGAAGGCCGAGGTCGCGGCAGCGGCGGTAGACGTCATCGACACAGAGCATCTCAACGCCGTGAATGCGGGCCGCGGCGCCCCCGACCGGGGGCGCGGGGCCGTCGGTGCTTGGGGGGTCGCGGTCAGTGGCGCTGGCGGAGGCCACGGCGGGGATGGGTAGTGAAACCGTTATAGCGATCCTGTCTGGCCGCGCAGGCGCGTCGGATACCACCGCGACCTCAGCCGATGGGCAGGGAGAGGGGATCCTGGAGGCGCTCGGGGCCGATGGCGGCGAGCGCCTCGGCCAGATCGAGGCCGCCGTCGTAGAGCGCCCGGCCCACGATCACTCCTTCCACGCCGAGGGGTGCCAGGGCCAGCAGGGAGAGCAGATCGGTGAGATCGCCCACGCCGCCGGAGGCGATCACGGGGACGGGCGAGGCGAGGGCCATCTGTCGCAGGGCCTCCAGGTTGGGGCCGGCGAGGGTGCCGTCGGTGGCGATGTCGGTGCTGATGATCGCGGCGATGCCGCTGCCGGCGAAGCTGGCCGCCAGCTCCGTGGCAAGCACGGTGCTCTCCTGGATCCAGCCGCGGGTGGCCACCCGGCCTTCCTTCGCGTCGATCCCCACCACGATGCGCCCGGGATGGCGGGCGGCGAGATCGCGCACGAGGGCGGGTTGTTCGATCGCGACGGTGCCGAGGATGACGCGATCAAGCCCGAAGGAGAGGAGGTCGTCGGCCCTTGCCGCGCTCCGCACTCCGCCGCCGAGCTGGACGGGAATCGACAGGGCGGCGGTGATGCGGCGGATCAGGGCGTCGTTGACGGGTTCGCCGCTGCGGGCGCCATCGAGGTCCACCAGGTGGAGGCGGCGGGCGCCCTGGCGTTGCCAGTCCAGGGCCTGGGCGACGGGGTCGTCAGAAAAGCGGGTGACCTGCTCGTAATCGCCCTGGTGCAGGCGCACACACTGGCCGTCAAGGAGGTCGATGGCGGGGATGACGTCCATGGCGCCGAGGGGGCGTGGGTAATGGGGCATCATCGGCGCTGGTGGCGCGTGTGGCCTTAGGTTTCGGGATCTTGCGATGCGGCGCCGATCGCGCATGCGCCTGATTCGGCTGCTGGTGCTGGTGCCCTTGCTGCCAGCGGTGGGCTGGGGGCAGTCCATCGCGCCTTTGGCCCCCGGGCCTGTGGCGCCGCCGCCGGTGATGGCGCCGCCGCTGCCTGGGGTGGGGCTGGTGCTGCCGCCGGCGGAGGGGCCGGATCGGGTGCTGGAGGCGGCGATCCGCCAGCGGCTGTTCAACGGCCCCTTTGACCTGGTGCCCGGCAAGTCGCCGGATCCGGATGGCACCGAGTGGCAGCAGGCCCGCACGAAGGGGGAGCGGCCCCGCTGCGCCGGGGTGGGAGATCTGCGCTATGTGCACA
>JBILEP010000014.1:0-16066 GCA_044352045.1 Cyanobium sp.
ATCCCCACTGACTCCCCTTTCTCCCTCCTCCCCCCCCTCCCCAGCCATGGGGTCGAGGGGGGGGGGGGGAGGGGGTAGGAGTGTCAGTAGGTCTGCAGCTTGCGTATTTATATATTTCCCTAATTTTATGTCTATTTACCTAGTTGATATTGTACCAGGAATATTCTAGGAATATTCTGTGTTTGCCCGGAACTCTGACAGTGTGTCCCGACTCCGGTGCTGTGACCCGCCTGATCCCTCTCCCTCCCCCCCCCCCCCCCCGGGGGGGGGGGGGGGGGGGGGCGGGGGGGGGGGGGGGGGGGGGCCACGGGGGCGGGACATGGCCGGCTACAGCCGCTTCTGTGCTTCCATCGTGCCCGATAGGACCGTCGGCCCTGCGGGGCAGGGCCGATTCCCGTCGCATCGCCGTGACCCTGAGCCGCGGGCCGCAGGGGGTGATCGCCGGGCTGCCGCTGATCACCACCATCGACAACCATGGGGGTGTGCTGCAGTTCGGCGCCTCCCCCCTGGGGGGCGCCGAGGTTCTGCCGGCCTTCCCGCCCCTGCTGTCGCCGTGATCGCCCAACCTTCCGCCCCCTCCCTGGCGATCGAGGCCTTTCTCGCGGAGGGCGGGCCGATCCTTGATGTGCGCAGCCCCGGCGAATTCGCCCGCGGCCACATCCCCGGGGCCGCCAACCTGCCCCTGTTCAGCGACGAGGAACGGGCGGAGATCGGCACCCTCTACCGCCAGGCGGGGCGGCAGGCGGCGGTGCGCCATGGCCTGGAGCGCCTCGCGCCGCGCCTGGCGACCCTGGCCGATGGGCTGCTTCAGGCGGCTGCCGCCACCGACGGCTCCCCCCTGCGCCTGCACTGCTGGCGGGGGGGCATGCGCTCGCTCAGCGTGGCATCGCTGGCGGGCAGCCTCGACCTGCCGGTGCGTGTGCTGGCGGGGGGCTACAAGGGTTGGCGGCGCTGGGTGCTGACCCAGTTCGAGCGCCCCTGGCCCCTGCGCCTGCTGGGCGGCCGCACCGGCAGCGCCAAGACGGAACTGCTGCTCGCCCTACGGCAGCGGGGCGTGGCGGTGGTCGACCTGGAGGGCCGCGCCCACCATCGGGGCAGCAGCTTCGGGGCCCTTGGTCTGCCCCCCCAGCCGAGCACGGAGCACTACGAAAACCTTCTAGCGGCCGATCTGGTCGCCCTGGAGGGAGCGGCGGAGATCTGGCTGGAGGCCGAGAGCGTGCAGGTGGGGCGCTGCCGCATCCCCGCGGGCCTGTGGCGGCAGATGCGGGCCGCTCCGCTCCTGGAGGTGCGCCGCCCGCTGGAGGCCCGCGTCGCCCACCTGGTGGCCCTCTACGGCGTGCAGAATCCGCAGGGCCTGATGGAGGCCACCCAGCGCATCGCCCGTCGCCTTGGCCCCCAGCGCACCGCCGAGGCCCTGGCGGCGATCGCCGCCGGCGACCGGGCCGCGGCCTGCCGGCCGATGCTCGACTACTACGACCGCTGCTACGACCACGAACTCAGCCGCCATCCCCAGGTGGCGACGGTGGAGTTGGGCGATCTGGATCCCGAGGCCGCCGCCGCCCTGCTGCTGGAGCGCGGCCTTGTGGGCAGGCCGCTCGCGCCCTGATCCGCGGGAAGGGGAGCCTTCAGGCGCGGCGTTCCACCCGGCCGATCAGGGCCGCCTGGGCAAAGCCCGCCGCCCGCACGGCCGCCAGAGCCGCCGCCGCCTGCGCCGCCGGCAGGGCGGCGAGCAGGGGGCCGCAGGTCTGGGGGTCGATCAGCAGCTCCCGCCGCCAGGCCTGTTCCGCCGCCTCTGCCTCGGGTTCCTGAAGCCGCACCGGCCCCTCCAGCAGGGCCAAGGCGGCGGCGTTGGCGGGGGCCAGGCTGCTGGCATAGCCCTGGCGCAACAGCTCCGCCACCCCATCCAGCGACGGTAGGGCGGTGACGTCGAGCACCACGGCGGTGCCCGCTGCCGCCCCCTCCAGCATCTCCCCCAGGTGCCCCAGCAAGCCGAAACCGGTGATGTCCGTGCAGGCGCAGCAGCCGTGGGCCATCAGAATGTCCACGAGCGGCGCCTGGCTCCCCTCGAGGGTGAGCAGCGCCGCATCGATCCAATCCGGCCGAGCGGCGCCGGCCATGGCGGCGGCGAAGAGCACGCCACTACCGAGCGGACGGCAGAGCAGCAGCGCTTCCCCGGCCCGCAGCGGGCCCTTGGGCCAGGACCGGTCCGCCCCCACCCGGCCGTTCACCGTCAGGGCCAGGCTAAGGCCCGCCCCATCGCGGGCCTCCAGGCTGTGCCCCCCCAACAACGCCGCGCCGAGCGGATCGAGCACCGAGCGCACGCCCGCCAGGGTCTGCAGCAGCAGCTCCTCCTGGAGCGCCGCGCCGGCCGCCGGCAGGGTCACCAGCGCCTGGGCGCTCGCCACGGTCGCGCCGCAGGCCCACAGGTCGCTGCAGGCGTGCAGGGTGGTGAGCCGAGCGTTGCGCCAGGGGTCCGCCAGCAGGGCCGGAAAGCCGTCGACGCTCTGGAGCCACAGGCCACCGTTCTCGTCCCGCCCCAGCACGGCCGCGTCCTCGCAGGCCGGAGGGCGGCCGCCTGGGGCCAGCCGCGCCAGGGCGGCGCGCAGCGGTGCGGCGGCCAGCTTGGCGGCGCAGCCCCGACAGGCCGCCGCCCCCGCTGCGACCCCTGCCCCCATCCCCACGGGCGGAGCGGCGAGACGCCGCAGGAAGGCCTGATCGAGATGCTCCTTCCAACGCCAGAGCCAGCGGCTCGGACCCAGGCTGAGCGGCCCCCAGCTGGCCAGGGCGCGCGGACCACCGCCGCAGGCCCCCCCATCCCCCAGCAACTGCAGGGCCAGGGGCTGGGGCCGCCAGTGCCGCAACGGTTCACCGGCCAGATGGCGCCGCAGATTGTCCGCCAGCACCGGGGCGGCCCGCACCGCCCAGACGCCGGAAGCGGGCCGGGAATCGCCGTCGATCACCCCGCAGTCGCCGGCGGCGAACAGCCCGGGGTGGCCCAGCACCTGCAGGCTCCGGTCCGTCCGCAGCCGGCCGCTGGGCACCTCCAGTGGCAGGCCGGAGCCCGCCAGCCAGGCCGGCGCCCGGCTGCCGGTGCAGCGCAGGTCGGCCGGGGCGCCATCCGCCACCCGGCGCTCGATCGCCACCCCGGCCGCCGCCAGCAGCCGCTCGCCAGCCCTGCCGGCCGCCGCGGACCCCAGGCGCAACCGCTCCCCCCGCAGCAGCAGCCGCACCGGCTGACCCCGCGCCCGCAGGGCCAGGGCCAGCTCCACCGCCGCGGCTCCACCGCCCCGGATGCGCACCCCCTCCCCCGCCGGCAGGGCCGCGCACCAGGCCAGAAATGGCTCCAGCGGCTTCACCGCCAGGCCGGCACCGCCAGGGGCGGTCTCCGCCCCCACATCCAGGCTGAGGGCGTCGAAGCGCAGCGGCGGGCGCCCCGCCAGCAGGAGCTCCCCTTGCGCCGGATCGAGGCCGGTGATCTCGGCCTGCACGAAGGCCACCTCGGCCCGGTCGCAGAGGCTTCGCAGGTCGATGGCGCAGGCCTCCGGGCGCCGCAGACCCGCCACCAGGGCCGGCACCACCCCGGAGTAGAGCGTGCCGCCCTGGCGGCTCACCAGGGTGATGCGGCTCTGGCGGGGCCTGGTCTGCGGTCGCATGGCCCAGGTCCGCAGCAGCAGGGCGTGGCTGTGGCCGCCACCGGCCAGAAGCAGCTGGCGCGTAGCCGGCACGCCGTCGCCCGCGCCCCTCATCGCCCCCTCCCCATCCGCGTCGCCCTCAGGCCCAGGCCACCAGCGCCGCCCCCACCGCCATCAGGGCGATCCCAAACCAGGCCAGCGGCCCCAGCCGCTCCCCCAGGAACAGCACCCCGAAGAGGGCCACCAGCACCACGCTGAACTTGTCGATCGGCGCCACCCGCGCCACCGGACCGAGGGCCAGGGCGCGGAAATAGCAGAGCCAGGACACGCCGGTGGCCAGCCCGGAGAACGCCAGGGCCACCAGGCTGCCGCGCGGCAGCTGGGCCAGCCGGCCCGGATGCAGCTTGCCCAGGGCCAGCAGCAGGCCCGCCAGGCAGAAGGCCACCACCAACGTGCGCAGCAGGGTTGCCAGGTCGGGGTCGATGCCCTTCACCCCCAGTTTGGCCAGCACCGCGGTGAGGGCGGCGAACAGGGAGGCCAGGGCTGCCCAGAGGGGCCAGCTGTCGAGGGGGAGAGCGATCACGGTGGCGGCGGTGCTGGGGAGGGGGCCTTCAGGCGGTCCAGTCGTCCGTCGGCTCGCCCTTCTCGCTGTCCTTGAGGGAGGGAAAGGCGCGAACCCGCTCCAGCAGTTCCTGGCGCCATTTCGCCCGGAAGGCGGCGGCGGTTGCCGGCGGCAGCACCGGGAAGTCGCGGGCCGCGGCCTGCGCCTCGCCGCGCAGCGGCTTCCAGCTGGTGTTGCCCTCCTGCTTCGCCCGCTCGAGGGCGGCGGCGAAGTCGAACTCCAGCGGCCGGCCTTCGGCGGCCGCCTCCTGGATCCAGCCCTCCCGCTCCGCCACCAGGGCGCGGGCGCGCAGGGTGTCCGGCAGGCCGAGCACGGGCTCGTACCAGGCCAGCGCCCGCAACTCCTCCTCCAGCAGGATCACCCAAGCGGCCTCCTCCCCCTCCGGCAGGGACTGCAGCTGGGGGTCGGCGCGCATGGCGGCAAGGAAATGGGCCAGCCAGCGCACATGGGCTTTGTCGCGCAGACCCTTCTTCTGCGCCCCCTTGCCGCTGGGCCGGCTCGGCAGGGCCGCCTCGGCGCTGCGCAGGAAGACCCGATCCTCCCGCTCCAGGTTGATCGCCCCCCAGCGCTGCCGGTACTCCCAGAGATCCTCGAAGCGGCGCACGTCCTCCGCCGACCAACCCAGGTCCCTCAGTTCGCCGGAGCGACATCCCTCTTCTTTGCGCATCACCACGCTGTTGGCCCATGTCACGGCAGCGTACGAGGCTCAGCCCCGCCGCGCCGCCGCCCGGCAGCTGCGGGCAATCTGACCCTCCTCATCGGCGGCGACCACCCGCAGGGCGAACGGTTCCAGCCAGACCAGGGCGGCCGCCAGCTCCCGCCGCAGGGCGCCGTCATGCTCACCAATGCCACCGCTCAGGGCGATCACATCCACCCCGCCGAGGCTGGCGGCCATCGCCCCGATCTCCTGCAGCAGGCGCTGGCGGAACACGGCGATCGCCAGCGCCGCGCCAGCGTGCCCCTCCGCCTGGGCCCGCCGCAGGGTGGCCATGTCGCCACTGAGGCCGGAGAGGCCGAGCAGGCCGCTTTCGTGGTTCAGGGCCCGGTCGATCTCCTCCACCGCCAGCCCCCTGCGGAGTTGATGCAGCAGCACTCCCGGGTCGAGGCTGCCGCTGCGGGTGGCCATCACCAGGCCCTCCAGCGGCGTGAAGCCCATCGTGGTGGCGATGCTGCGGCCCTCGCGGATGGCGCAGAGCGAGCAACCGGCCCCCAGGTGGCAGCTGATCAACCGCCGGGCCCCGGGGTCGCTGCGGGCCACGCTCTCGGCCACGTGCTGATGGTTGAGGCCATGGAAGCCGAAGCGGCGCAGGCCCGCCTGCCGCCAGGGGGCCGGGATGGCATAGGTGCGCGCCTCCGGCGGCAGGCGGGCGTGGAAGGCGGTGTCGAAGCAAGCCCACTGGGGCAGCTCCGGCCGGCGCGCCGCCAGCCAGCGCATCAGCCCCAGGGCCGGGCCGTTGTGCAACGGCGCCAGGGGCACCAGTGCCTCCAGCGCCGTCAGCACCTCCTCCGTCAGGCGGGTAGGGGTGGTGAACCGCTCACCGCCGTGCACCACCCGATGGCCGGCCAGGGCCAGGCCCCCCGGCTCCGCCAGCCAGGGGGCCAGGGCGGAGGGCAGCCAGGCGTCGAGGAGCGCATCGGCCGCCGCCGGGCTCCAGGAGCGCTGCTCCCGCCAGAGCACGGCCCCATCGGCGGCCAGCAGCGCGGCCTTCACCGTGGAGCTGCCGGCGTTGAGCACCAGCGCCGGGCGGGGATCCATCAGCCCTGATCCGGGGGCAGGCTCCAGCGCCAGCCGCTCACCTCGGCGGCATCCTCGCCGTGCTCATGGGCGTAGGCGCGATGGGCCAGGATCGCCTCCTTCATCCGCTCCTTCACGTGGGCGGCGCGGGAGCCGAGGCTGGCGACGCGATCGATGACATCGATCACCAGGCTGAAACGGTCGATCTGGTTGTTCATCGCCAGCTCCAACGGTGTATTGATGTTGCCCTTCTCCTTGTAGCCGCGCACGTGGAAGTTGCCGTGGTTGCGGCGGCGGTAGGTGAGCCTGTGGATCAGCCAGGGATAGCCGTGGAAGTTAAAGATCACCGGTCGATCTGCCGTGAACAAGCTGTCGAAATCCCGGTCACTCAGTCCGTGGGGATGTTCGCTGGCATCGGTGAGGGCAAACAATTTCACCACGTTCAACACGCGCACCCGCAGGTGCGGGATCTCGCGCCGCAGGATCTCCACCGCCGCCAGCGTTTCGCGGGTCGGCACATCGCCGGCGCAAGCCATCACCACATCGGGTTCGTCCGGCTCGCTGCCCTGGTGATCGTTGCTGGCCCAGCTCCACAGGCCGATGCCCTTGGCGACGTGGCGACGCGCCATTTCGAGGCTGAGGTACTGGAGATGCTTCTGCTTGTCAGAAACGATGATATTGCACACATTCGTCTCCAGCAGCGCCTCCTCCGCCACCGCCAGCAGGGAGTTGGCATCGGGCGGCAGGTAGACGCGCACCACATCGCCGCTCTTGTTGCCGGCCAGATCGATGAAGCCCGGATCCTGGTGGGTGAAGCCATTGTGATCCTGTCGCCAGACGGTGCTGGAGATCAGGCAATTCCACGGCCCGATCGGTGCTCGCCAGGGGGCGTGGTGCAGGCAGGCCTCCAGCCATTTGGCGTGCTGGTTGAACATCGAGGCGATCACATGGGCGAAGGCCTCGTAGGTGTGGAAGAAGCCGTAGCGGCCAGTGAGCAGATAGCCCTCCATCATCCCCACCAAGGTGTGCTCCGAGAGCATCTCCACCACCCGACCGTCCGGTGTCAGCTCACCGCCGTCGGCGTCCTCCGGCAGCAGCTCCGCCATCCAGGCCTTGCCGGTGACGGCATAGATCGCCTGCAGGCGGTTGGAGGCGGTTTCGTCGGGGCCGAAGACCCGCAGCGACTTGGGATTGCGGACGATCGTGTCGCGCAGCAGCGCCCCCAGTGGCGCCGTGTTCTCCGCCTCGCTGGTCCCCGGGCTCTCCACCGGCACCTGATGGGCCTCGGCGTCCGCCAGCCGTAGCTTGTGGCGCAACAGGCCGCCGTTGGCGTGGGGGTTGGAGCCCATCCGCCTGGCCCCCTGCGGGGAGAGGGCCTGCAAGGCCGGGATCAGCCGGCCGTCCCCATCGAACAACTCCTGGGGGCGGTAGCTGCGCAGCCAGGCTTCCAGCATCCCCAGCTGTTCGGGGTCGTGGCGCACATCCGGCAATGGCACCTGGTGGGAGCGCCAGAAGCCCTCCAGGCGGTGGCCGTGCAGTTCGGCTGGTCCGGTCCAACCCTTGGGGCTGCGCAGCACGATCATCGGCCAGGCGGGGCGGCGGGCGACGCCGCTGGCGCGGCACTCCGCCTGGATGGCGCGGATCTGGGCGATGGCCGCATCCATCGCGGCGGCCATGGCGGCGTGCATCGCCGCCGGCTCATGCCCCTCCACGAACAGGGGCCGCCAGCCCAGGCCCACCATCAGGCTTTCCAGTTCGGCGTGGGGGATGCGGGCCAGCAGGCTGGGGTTGGCGATCTTGTAGCCGTTCAGGTGCAGCACCGGCAGCACGGCGCCATCGCGGATCGGATTCAGGAACTTATTGATGTGCCAGGAGGTGGCCAGCGGGCCGGTTTCCGCCTCGCCATCGCCGACGCAGGCCAGGGCGATCAGGTCGGGGTTGTCGAACGCGGCGCCGCAGGCGTGGGAGAGCACGTAGCCCAGTTCGCCCCCCTCATGGATCGAGCCTGGAGTTTCCGGCGTGCAGTGGGAGCCGATGTGGCCGGGGAAGGAGAACTGCTTGAAGAAGCGCCCCATCCCCTCGGCGTCCTGGCTTTTGTCGGGGTAGATCTCGCTATAGCTGCCATCCAGGTAGGTGGGGCCCAACACCCCCGGCGCCCCATGGCCGGGTCCCGAGAGGTAGATCATGTCCAGGTCGTGGTGGCGGATCAGCCGGTTGGCGTGGGCCCAGAGGAAGGCCTGGCCGGGCGACGAGCCCCAGTGCCCCAGCAGGCGATTCTTGATGTGCTCCGGCCGCAGCGGTTCCCGTAGCAGCGGGTTGGCCCGCAGATAGATCATCCCCACCGCCAGGTAGTTGGCGGCACGCCACCAGGCGTCGATCAGGGCGAGTTCCTGCTGGGGGTCCACGGGGTGGGGGCGCGGGGGCACCCCCATCATGGGGAGGGACAGCGGCATAGAAGAAAACCTTCAGGCCCAGCTCCAGGCCGTTCTCGCCGATCACGCAGGCATTCTCCGGGTCCTTGCCGTTGTTGGCGGCCACGAGCAGGTAGCGCCAGGAGAGATCCAGCTGGTTGGAGTTGCCGATCGCCTGGCCCACCCCCACCTGGGCATTGGCGGAGAAGCGGTCGCTGCCACGAACACCTGGGCCTGGGTGTCGAGCAGTGGCTGGGCCTGGGGCGATCCCCAGGAGCGGGCGACGCCGCTCAGCCGATGGCCCTGCCGCTCCCGGCTGCGCAGGGCATCCAGGCCACTGATGTCGGTGAGAAGACCAAGCCGGCCGTGCTCCACGCTGCCGCGGAAGGAAAAGGTGTGGTCCGCAGCGGCAAGAAGCCCTAGAGCTCAACGGTGCCAGCCCACGGGGAAGGTTCGGCGACGGGCCGCCGACGGTCGATCGCTTCGCTGAGGAGCGTTTCCTGATCAGCCGGGCGGCGGAAGCGCTGCCGCAGAGGGCGATCCATTGCATTCCCTGGAAAGGTTCGCCGGAACCCAATGGAATCCCGACCTTGCCGCCAGCGTCCCGGCACCCGGGAAGGGTCAACCTGCGTCCACAGCGGGGGGCGCGGCCTGGGCGATGCGCAACAGCCGCCCGTCCAGCAGCCACAGCCCCAACAGGGTGGTGAAGGTGACCATCAGCACCAGGGCGGCGAACTGCACCGGATCGATCAGCTTGGCCGACAGGGCGGTGGTGGCGAACACCAGGCCGGGCAGGCCGCGGGGCATGAGGCCAAAGACCACCAGCCAGCGGTCGATGCCCGCGGCCCGATCGGCGGCGTGGATCGCCAGGGCACAGGCGAGCTTGCTGAGCACCGCCAAAACGATCAGCACCGCCGCCAGCCGCCAGGCACGGGGTTCCAGGAGGGTGGCGGCGGAGAGTCGCAGGCCCACGGAGAGGAAATAGAGGGGCAGGAACACCTCCGAGAGCAGGGCCAGCACCCGCGAGATCTCGCTGTCCTGCGGCCGCAGCCTGGCCAGCAGCACGCCACCCCATAGGGCTCCCAACAGGCTGGTGAGCCCGCTGGCCTCCCCCAGCCAGGCGCTGCCGATCAGCAGCATCAGGATCGCCAGCGGGTCCTGGGGAGCAGGCCGTCCGCTACGGGCCCAGCGATCGACCGCCACGTAGGAGAGCGCCGCCACCGCCAGGGCCAGCACCAACCCCAGGGGGCCGAAGCCGGCCGCCCCCAGCCGCCTGCCGCCCAGGGCGGTGGAGAGGGTGAGCAAGCCGATGGCTGGCAGATCGTCCAACACCGACACCCCCACCAACAACCGGCCGGTGGGGGTGCGCAACGCCCGCCGCTGGGCCAGCACCCGCAGGGTGACCCCGGTGCCGGTGGCGCTCAGCACCGCCAGGCAGAGCAGGGTGGGGGCGATCCCCAGGCCAAACCAAGCCCGCAGGGGCCAGAAGGCCAGCAGGGGGGCCAGGAAGCTGAAGGCCACCGTGCGCAGCACCGTTCCCGGCCGCGAGGAGAGCAGATCCCCACGCACCTCCAGCCCCACCTGGAAGAAGAGCGTCAGCACCCCGAGCTCCATCAGGCCGCTCAGGGGCGCCACGGTGTTGAAGGGGATCAGGGTGTTGCCGAGCACAAACCCCACCGCCATCTCCAGAACGATCGCCGGCACCGCCCAACGCTGCAGCGGCCCGGTGCTCAGCCGCGCCACCACCAAGCCGATGAGCAGGATCAGCAGGGTGGTGAGCAGGCTGGGGGAAGCCATCAAGCCGCGGCGGCGGACGTCTCCAGGTCCAGCAGGCTTTCCGCCGCCTGGACGGAAACCCGGTACTGCATCTGGGAGCCCACGCCAGTGCCCCGATAGCTGCCGCTCACCGCCGCCGCCAGCTCATGGTCGGGAGCGGCGGCCAGGGCGACATGGCCATCGGCCACCGCCAAGCCCAGGCTGGGGTCGTAGGGCCGCCAGCCGCCACCGCAGAGATACACCTCCGCCCAGGCATGAAGTTCATGCTCCGTCACCTCCTCCGGGTGATGCATCGAGTAACCGCTGACGAAGCGGGCGGCCAGCCCCTGGCTGCGGCAGGCGGCCACGTAGAGCATGGCGGTGTCGCGGCAGGCGCCGCTGCGGCCGGCCAAAGTGTCCTCGGGAGCCAGAGGCTCCCCATCCAGGCGGCCGATGTGGTGGAAGCCATGGTGGATCCGGTCGGCCAGATGCATCAGGAAGGCGGTGCTCGATCCCTCCACCTCCGCCGCCAGAGAAGCCGCCCAGGCCCGCACCGACTGGTGGATCTCCCCGCCCAGGCAAGGGGCCAGGGAGCGGCGCTCCTGGGGGGTGTAGCCCGCGGGCAGGCTGGCGGCCCCCGGGTGGGTGACGATCCAGTCGAAGGGGTTGGCGCGCAGGGTTTCCACCACCAGCTCCAGTTCGATCGTGAGGGAATCGCGGCTGTGGTCGAACCAGACCACCTCGGCGGCGTTGCCGTCGGCTTCGAGCACCCTGCTGAGGCCGGCCGGTGGGTCCTGCAGGCGGATCTCGCGGCGCAGGAGCCGCTGGCTCGCGTCCTGCCGGGGCGTGAGCCGCAGCACCATCGGCTCCAGAAACACGGGCCGTTCGTAGCGGTAGGCCAGCCGATGGCGGATGTGGAAATGCATGCTCAGCCGAGGGCCTCGCGAACGCTGGCCTCGAAGCCCGGCTCCAGCTCGAAACTGCGCAGGGCTTCAGCGCCGAGATCCTCCACAAGGGGAAAGAAGCGCAGCTCGAACCAGGCCTGGAACATGGCCAAGTCGCGGAACTTGGGCCAGAGCTCCCGGTCGCGGCACCAGAGATCGAGCTCCGCCTCGAAGATCGCAGACCAGCGCTCCTCCAGCCGCTGCCGGAGCTCCTGCTCGTCGTCCCAGGTGGGGAGCAGGTAGAGGCTCTGTTCGTCGCCCAATCCCTCCATGTCCTCCCGGGTCCAGAAGGGGCGGCTCCAGTCCAACATCGGGCGACGGGGCGACACCGAGAGAGCGCAACGGTTGACCACGGCCATGGCGGAAGCGGCTGGCAGGACACGAGGCTTCTCCTTGACCGTAGCCCCGGATCCCACCCTGGTCCCCGTGCCGCCGGCGCTGGCGAGGGGTCGGGGCGCTGCCTACGGTGCGCTCATGACCGCCATCGCCCCCCCCGGCGCCACCGGCACCCCACCACGCCAGCGGCCGCTGCTGCGCCTCGCCGGCATCGGCCTGGGGATCTCCGCCGGCTGGTTCGCCACCAGCTCCCTGCCACCGGTGTACGCCGCGGTGCTCACCTCGCTGCTGCTGGCGGGCGGCGCCTCCCTGGCGGGCGGCCAGAACCTCTCCCTCCAGCACTTCTGGCTGCTGATCGGCGCCGCCGTCGGCGGTGTGCTCGGCACGGCCCAGACCCTGACGGAGAAGGCCCACGCGCTCTCGCCGGCCGCCCACCTGCAGATGCGCCTGCTCACCGTGGCGATGCTGGCGCTGGCCGGATCCGTGGCGGGGTTCTGCCTCGGCCGCGACGCCCAGCGCTCCGACCGCCGCCATCCCCGCGACCTGCTGCGCTCCGCCAGCGCCCTCACCACCGGTCTGTTCGCCCTGCTGGTCACCCTCACCTTCCTGCACCAGGGGCTGGAGGGGGCCCGCTCCTTCTCGAGCCGTCTTAGCACCACCCTGACGATCATCGTCACTTCGGTGGTGGTGCCGGGCTGGCTGAGCCAGCAATGGCGAGCCCGCGCCGGCTCCCTTCCCCCCCTTGCGGGCGGCCGGCGATGAGCGATCCGGTCACCCTCGTGGAGGAGGTGCTCACGCCCCTGGCCACGGCCACGCGGCTGCTGCTGGAGAGCCTCTCGGTGCTCACGGTGCTCTACGGCCTGCTGGCCACGGCCCGCCAGTTCCTGCCGCGCCTGGGCGGACGTCTGCCGGAGCGGCCGTCCAACCGCGCCCGACTGATCTTCGCCAGCTGGCTGGCCCTGGCCCTGGAGTTTCAACTGGCGGCCGACATCGTCTCCACCACCACCGCCCCCTCCCAGGAAAACCTGATCAAGCTGGGGGTGGTGGCCGTGATCCGCACCTTCCTCAACCTCTTCCTGGCGCGGGAGATCGAGGCGGAGCAGCGGATCGAACGGGAAGCTGCCGCCCCCTTCCCCCGTGAACCGCCGCGATGAGCGTCAACGTCACCAACGAACTGGCCAAGGAGCGCAACCGCGCCGCGGCGGAGCGCACGCTGATGGCCTGGATCCGCACCTGCCTGTCGTTGATCAGCTTCGGCTTTGGTCTCGACAAGATCATCGCCGCGATCAACAGCCGCGGCGATGTGCACCGGCCCGCCCATCTGGGCGTGGTGCTGGTGTCGGTCGCCTTCGTGCTCACGGGCATCCTGGCGATGGGGGGGGCGATCTGGCAGCACCGGCGGGTGCTGCGGCGCCTGAGGCGGGAGGAGTACACCTACCGCGAGGAACCCTCGATCGCCCTGGCCACCGCTGTGCTGCTGGGCCTGATCGGCCTGATGGCCCTGGCGCTGCTGGTCGTGCGCCGCTGATCGCTGCCCTCTCCCGATGCAGATCCTGATCCCCGCCACCTTGTTCACGCTGATGTTCGCCCTGGGCCTCGGCCTGCGCTGGGAGGCGGTGGCGCTCCTGCGCTCCCGGCCGGCCCTGATCCTGCGCGTGCTGATCGGCACCTCCCTGCTGGTGCCCCTGGCGGCCCTGCTGCTGCTCAGGAGCCCGTTGAACGCCGCCCTGACCGTGCCGGTGAAACTGGCGATCGCCTTGATGGCGATCTGCCCAAGCGCGCCGCTCACCCTGCGCAAGGCCGGACGGCAAGGGGGCGACCGGGAGCTGGCGGCCCTTCTTCAGCTGCTGGCCGCCGCCCTGGCGATCATTTCGATTCCGCTACTGGCCGATCTGTTCCGGGCGGTGTTTCAGCTCAGCGCCTGGAAAATCCAACCGCTGGAGGTGGCCCGCCAGGTGACGCTGATGCAGGGCCTGCCGCTGCTGCTCGGGCTGCTCGTTCGTCGGGGCCTGCCGCAGCTGGCGGATCGGCTGGAGCGCCCGCTCGACCAGATCGCCAATGGCCTGCTGCTGTTGCTGGCGGTCGTGATTCTGTTCGTGTACCGCCAGCGCCTGGGCGTCTTTCTGGTGGGCAATCTGGCCGGCCTGGCCTGCATCGCCCTGCTGGTGCTGGTGGCCCTGGCGATCGGTTGGCTGGTTGCCGGATCGGATCTGCGGGAGCGCAGCACCGTGGCGATGGTCACCTCCACGCGCAATCCGGGGCTGGCGCTGCTGTTCGCCGCCACCCATGCCCCGGGGGTGGTGGGATTGAAATTGGCAATTCTTGTGTATGTCCTGCTTACCCTGCTGCTGTCGTTGCCGTTTTTGAAGTTGCACCAGCGGCTGCTGTCGAAATAGGCCTGGCCAAATCCTTCTGCAACTGTTGACGCAATCGATTCAGGCGATGATCTGTTCGATCGTGCTGGACAACCCATAGAATCGGCACGAACAGCAACGAAAGTCCGTAGGTTGGCACCATCAGAAACAGGCTAAGTGCAGTGCACCAATTGGGGCAAAGATAGCCCGGGGCCGGATAGGCTTCGGGCAAACCACTGGCCTGGGCTCTCGCCACAAGGCATTGCTCCTCTGGAGGCAGGAATCGCATGGCCCACTCCACATCCCTGGAAAGTTTGCGCCTGAAGGATTAACCACCCCTTAAGCCCTGGCCCTTGGATACCGTCTGCTGTATTCCCGCGCACCTTGGCGTGGTTCGCGGCGGTTGTGAAGTGACGCCTTCTTCGCGCGGTCCCCGTGCAGGGCCCCTGCTCCACCTCCGTCAGAAACCCGGCCTACGCCATCACGCTGGTTCTGGTTGTCTTCGCTGGGGCGGCACTCTTCCTTCCGGATCTTGGTCAGACGGGGCTTGTCGATGAGACTCCCGCGCTCTTCGCAGCCTCAGCGAGGCGAATGGCCGAAACTGGGGACTGGCTGGTCCCCAAGGTCAATGGACTGCCCCGCTACGACAAACCTCCGCTGATCTACTGGCTGATGGCGGTGCTCTATTCACTGCCCGGTCACAGCCAGTGGGATCCCCTCGGCACCTGGGCAGCCCGGATCCCCTCCGCCGCGTCGACGATCCTCACCATGGGCGTGCTGGCGGACACCCTGTTGCGCTGGCCGCCTTCCGCTGGCTCCAGCGACCGGGGGATCCACCGCGATCAGGTTTTCACCGCCTGCCTTGGCGCGCTCGCCTTTGCTCTCGGTCCCCTGGTTCTGGTGTGGGGTCGCACGGAGGTGAGCGATGCCCTGTTCACGACCACGCTGGCCCTGAGCCTTCTTCTCGCCTGGCGCACCTATGCGGCGGCACAGGGACCCTGGTGGCCCAGCTGGTTCGCCCTGGCCCTGGCGGTGCTCAGCAAAGGCCCCGTCGCGCTTGTGCTGTATTCGCTGATTTTGCTCGGGTTCTGGCTGCTGGGGGCAGACGGACATCGTTTGCTCCGGCGGCTTCGTCCCCTCCAGGGTGGGTTCCTGACACTCTTCGTTGCGGCGCCCTGGTATCTCCTCACCCTCTGGAGGGAGGGCCAGGCCTATAGCCAAAGTTTTTTCGGCTATCACAACCTGCAGCGCTATACCCGGGTGGTGAACAACCACCATCAGGCCTGGTGGTTTTATCTGGCCTTACTGGTGCTGGCCAGTCTTCCCTTCACCCCCCTGCTCCTGCTCAGCCTCTGGCGTGTTCTGCGCAGCGCCCGCACCCCAGGGGCCGCCGCTCACTCCCTGGGGCGCTTCGCCGTGGCCTGGCTGATGGCCGTGCTGCTGTTCTTCAGTGCCTCGGCCACCAAGCTTCCCAGCTACTGGCTGGTGGCCACCCCCGCCGCCGCTCTGCTCGTTGCCCTGGCCTTCCAGCCTGGGGATGTTGCGAACGGGGGCAAGGCCTCGCCGCAGAAGGAGGAGAGAATCCGATCCATCGTCCTGTTGGCGTCGTCATCCCTGCTTGTCCTCCTGGCGGCGGGGCTCGCGGGAGCACGCCTCTGGCTGCCCTTGATCCACGACCCCACGGTGCCGGATCTGCCCAGCGTCCTGGAGCGCGACAGATCCCTTCCGATCGGGGCTGCCCTTTTTCTCACGGGGGCCTTGCTGTTGGCCGCGGGCCGAAGGCGCCAACCGCTGCAGAGGCTTCTCCAGGGTCAGACCGTCCTGCTGCTGGTGGGACCGCTCCTGATGGTTCCGCTCTGGCGAGTCGGGGATCAGCTCCGGGGGGCTCCGATTCGAAGCCTCGCCACCGTTGTCTCCGAGCGACGCGCCCACGGCGAAACCCTCGCCATGGTGGGGCTGATGAAGCCCTCGCTCCATTACTACAGCCGCCTCACCGTGCTCTACGAGGGCCGATCGCGCACTGCTCTGGTCAACCTGGCGGATCGCTTGCGCTGGGAACAGAGACCCGGGCTCTCCCCCGCCCCAGCCGAGACCCAGCCGACTCTTTTGCTGGTGATCGACCACCAAACCGCGCTCCTGCCCCACTGGCAGAGCCGGCGGGGTCAGGAGCTGGCCCGGGCGGGTCCCTACCAGCTTTGGCGCCTTGATCGCCGATGGCTGGAGGGGCAAGCCCGCCAGCTCCGTGCCGAGGGCCGGCGACCCACCTGGCGATTGCCC
>JBILEP010000392.1:0-5072 GCA_044352045.1 Cyanobium sp.
ATCAGCACCTCATGGAAGAACACCAAATTTGATCCAAACTCCCGCTGCAATAGCCAGCGCATCTCGATAACATTCTCGCCATTGCGATCCTTGTCGGCATCATTCATCATCGCATTGACATAGCGTACGGGAGCAATGTCGCTCGACTGAATGTACCAGCCTCTCTGGAAGTCAATCAGGTAGTTAAAGGTATTGATCGTGTTGCCCGGCGAGCTGGGTGTGCTGCTATTGGCCACCTGAATTTTGCGTTCATAATTGTTGTCCCATTCCGGGTTGTTGATCGTAAATCCAAAGGGAAGGTCGCGATCATTCTCGCGGAACGCCAGCTCGAGTCGTTTCAGTTCGGGCAACTTAGCCAGAACCGGTCGCATGGCTGGCAGTGATGTAATTGATCCCTGAAAGCCCATCATGTCAAGAACACGCGCATCATGTTGCTTCGTTTCTGGGGCTTCCAACGTTTCCCACAGCTCTACTTGATAGGCATCAATCCATGGGCAGTAACTGAGTTTTACCATCCCGTCCACACTAGGGCTCTGGGTGGGCAGCAGATTGATGTAAGCCAGTAGCTCGTCCTGGAGAAAGCGGTTCTTATTGCGAGCCTTTTCAACAAGCCTTGAAGCTCTGTACTCAATCCGCAACACATTGCTGTAGCGTTCGCCATCCATATAGACCTCTGCCTTTAGTACCGATATGTCTGCCTGTCCACGTACTTCGCGAACGTTGTAGCGATAGCGCTCACTGCGGGTGGCATTTAGGTATTGGGCGTGATAGATTCTATCCGGAAAGAAAACGACGTGAAAGATTGAGTTTTCAACGGTGCTGTTGATTTGGTCGAATCGTGTGTCCATCGCTCAGAGCCTGCTCAGTAGGTGATCGGCCACGCGGAACGCGTTGGCTTCAATGGTGTGCGTGGGATTTGCTCCGCCAGAGGTCGGCATGAATGATCCGTCTGTGACGTAGAGATTGTCAAAGTCCCATGCTCGACAATTGGGGTCGAGTACGGAGTCGTTGCGTTGTCGCCCGAAGCGGGCACCGCCGAGAATGTGGTTGGCAATTCTGGCCCTGGCATTGCCGGCCATATAAATGCCGCCACTTTCAATCTCATCTTGATTTGGGTTTGCATCCCCTACTTTCAGGATCTCACGGCATTGATTGGCGAGTACATCCATCAGATAGCGGTCATGGGAATGCCAATCTTTCTGTATCCATGCCACTGGTCGTTTCCATTTGTCGACGACAGTTGGATGCAAGAGTATGCGGTTGCTCGGTAGGGGGACTTGATTGGCCATAAAGCTCACTGACAGGCGGGTGCCAAAGTTCTCACGAAAGAAATCCAACATCCCCTGCCCATGGAGTGTTCTGCTACGGGCTGATGCGGGCACATTTGGATTGGCAGTACTCCAGAAACCAGCATCAAATGTCTGCCAGATGGTGTCGATGTCTTGACTTCCATGGGTTCGCGCCAGTGAAAGTGGTAGTGCCTGATCAGATGTGTTGTTGTAAATGGCTGCGCCAGCCCATAGGCCAAACTCCCGCAAGAAGTCTTCGCTTGAGGAGTAGTCAATCGCCCAGTCGCTATCGAGGGATGCTGATTTGTCGAACTGTAGAGGAGGAAACCTGGTGGGATTCCCCAGAACTGGCGTTTCGGCACCTCCGAAGCAGTGGGTTAGAAAATAGCGGCCCAGCAGGTCGTTGGGATTGATGCGTGTGCTGAAGGCGGAATCCTCCCGTGCCGACAGCTCCAGCAGCCGCACGGATTCAATCGCGGAGCAGGCCACAGCAACGACAGCGCCTGGCTTCACTGGCAGTATCTGCTCTTGGCCACCTGGATCCCGGAAGACAATTTCGCTGATTCGATCGCCGTTATGTCGCAGTAAAGTGACGATGCAATTTGTCCATAACGTCAGGTTAGGACGATCGGCCACCGGTGCCAAGAGCGATACCCATGTGCTTGACTTCAGGCCGAGCGCGTCGCCATAGCGATTCACGTAACTGGTTCGAATGCTATTGCGTTCTGTGGGTACTTTGCGGTTGCTTGGTGCATGATCTTCTGTGATCACCGCCAGTGGCGTGCGGTAAGGGCTTACAATCTTGCCTTGACTCTGGTAGCGTTGACCCTGCACTACCATTCCTTTGCGTGCGTATTCGCTGATCGGATTGGGAGTCAGTGGCTGTTGTAGATGATCTTCACTGAAGCTTTTGAGCTGGTTCTCGCTGGTGCCGTTGATGCCCACCAGTGCCTCCACCTGGCAGTAGTAAGGCTCCAGCTCCTCATAGGTGATCGCCCAGTCTCTTGCCTCTCGGCGCACGTCGCCGTTGGGATCAGCACGAAGATCTGTGCGGCCTTCGTTGAAGCTTCCCAGCCGAAGATCTGTGGGGGTAAAGCGTAGATGTACCGCGCCGTAGAGCTGGGTGCCACCACCGATCACCTGGGCTGTGTATCCCTCCAGGGTGGCGTAGTCTCGGCCATCACGTTCCTGGTAAACGTGGGGCTCATCGTTGAGATCCGGTTCGACATGGCTGGAAAAGTAGGCCTGGCCCTGATTGGCCACACCGCTGATGCCAATCCGCTTTTCCGGTCCGGTTGCGAAGAGTTCATCGCGCTTGAAATCGCTCAGGCCATTGGCGGAGAGATACTGCGGCTGCAGCAGGGGTCCCTTCTCAATCACCAGCACAGACTTGCCGGCTAAGGTGAGCCGCTGGGCGATCGGGGCGCCACCTGCGCCACTTCCGATCACGATGGCATCAAAGTTGTTGGCAATCATGGTCATTTCATGGCAGTGGTTGTTTAGCCTCGGTAATCCGCATTGCGACCCAGAGGAGGCTCTAGTGCCGCCCGCCAGTCAAACGGGTAGCGGCTGGCGAGAAACTCCCAGCCGGCCGCTCCTGCATTCCCTCCATATTTTGGATGGGAAAATGCACCGGTGTAGGTGTGCCTGCGAAGGAGCTCCATAAAGAAGCGCGGTCGACCGAATTCGTTGTAAGGCCACCCGGGGACATCTCCATCGGCTCCGCTAAGCATCTGTGCATAGAGTTCTCTGTAAGTGTCGCGGCTCATGAGATGGGGTTCTACAAATGAATTGCGCTGCCTGAGTAGCCTGTCGATGATCCGCAGGCAGAGTTGATAGTTGACCCGGTGATGGCGTTCCTCCCGGGAAAGAATCTTGTCGATATAGTTCACGGCTCCAACGGAGTTGTCTAGCTTGTAGGCAAAAGGAAAGCGGTTCTCTGCTGTCTGCTTGTCGAGAAAGTTGACATGGTTGTTGAGGAATTGCTCTCCGTCGCCGGTGCGAAATGGCAGGATGTATTCCGTCAGTCTGGCCATTAGCCTGGCTTCCCAAGGTTGGAAGGTGATCAGCTGGCTACAGCCTTCAGTGAAAAATAGCGACCAGCGGCGACCATTCTCCAGGCTGCGTTCCTGGGGGTTGATGGGATCGGTTCTCAGGCTGCCGTCCACCACGTAGCGGTAGACATGAACCTGTTCGGTGGGAACGAGAAGGCTGCAGGCTCGAAATCCGGTGGGTTGCCCCTGAAACAGCACAGGCTGAAGCGGGAAGCGCTGATAAAGCGGGGCAAAGCTACCGATGACTGATACCTGCTCAGGCATGCCGAAGTCGCGATCACGAGTCACGAAGGTGACTCGATTCAGGCCTGCATCGCTTGGGTCGGGGGGAGTGCTGCCATGGCGTTCAATGATGGGGAAGCGCCAGGCTTCACTGATCTGGGAACGGATGTCAGTGGCTGGGAAGCTGCCGCCAAAGGTATTGCGTGCCGGTAAAACTTCCCGTGCCAGAAGCTTGGTGGCCGTGTTGAGAACGGCTTGGTGATTGATCTCTAACAGCTGTTGGTCCACGCGTTACTGTATTGCACTCAAGACAAGCTAGCCGCTGCCCCGGCGACGTCAAGCAAGCTTGCTTGCGCTTCACGAAGCTTTGGATTGGGGCTGGCTATTCAGGCCCTTGGAGCACTTGCTCCATGGTTTTAGGTCCCCTGCGCCCCTGGCCCATGCCGGTTGAGATGGGCCCCGTCCCTGTCTTGGCGATGTCGTGAACCTGCCAGTGGTCTGGGTTCCCCCATACTTTGGTGCTCCTTGCGGCCGGACTCCCCAGTGCGAATGCATCAGGAGGTGGACCCCGCCCGCGGCGGCGTCGCATCCGGAGGTCGTTTGGCCGCGGATGGCCGCCTGGCGGCCATCGATCCGGCCCGCTATGGCGCCACGCGCAACCATCTGGAGGGCGTCGTCACGCGCCTGTCCCCCTACATCCGCCATGGCGTGCTCACCCTGGCGGAGGTGCGTGAGGCGGTGTTTGCGCGGCTGCGGGAGGGTGGTGCGGGCGACTGGAGTGCCGCCCAGCGGCGGGCGGGCGAGAAGCTGATCGCCGAGCTCGGGTGGCGCGACTACTGGCAGCGCCTCTGGCACCGGTGGGGCGATGGGATCTGGCACGACCGCGAATCGCTCAAGACCGGCCATCCCCCGGAGTCCTACGCCCCAGACCTGCCCGCCGACCTGGCTGCCGCCTCCACCGGCCTGGCCTGCATCGATGCCTTCGCGGCCCAGCTCCTCGAGACCGGCTGGCTGCACAACCACGCCCGCCTGTGGCTGGCGGCCTATGTGGCGCACTGGCGGCGGGTGCGCTGGCAAGCGGGCGCCCGCTGGTTTCTGGCGCACCTGCTCGACGGCGATCCGGCCAGCAACAACCTCAGCTGGCAGTGGGTGGCCAGCAGCTTCAGCCACAAGCCCTACCTGTTCAATCGCGCCAACCTGGAGCGCTTCAGCGGCGGCCGCTTTTGCGCAGGGTGTCCGCTCGCCGATCGGCGCGGCCCCGGCGGTTGTCCGTTTGATGCCAGCTACGAGGCGCTGCAGGCGCGGCTGTTCCGGCCAGTGGATCTGCGGGCGGAGGCCGTTGTGCCGCCTTCGCTGGCGCCGCCGCCCCTCCCGCCCGCGCCAGGCCCCGCCGATCCGCCGCTGCGCCGGCCGCTGGTGTGGGTGCATGGCGAGGCCCTCGGTCCGGCCAACCCCGCCCTGCGGGCCCATCCCGCCGCGCCGGCCCTGTTCGTGTTCGACACGGAGC
>JBILEP010000169.1:0-5065 GCA_044352045.1 Cyanobium sp.
AGGGCGCGCTCCAGGCGGGCGCCGGCTCCGATCAGGGTGACGAAACGGCTCTGGGCGATGCGCACGGAGCGCTCGCTCTCGAGCAGCCCGAGGCGTTCGGCGATCTGCCAGTGCTCCTGCAGATCCCCGCCCGCGGGCCGGGGATCGCCCCAGCGCTTCACCTCCAGGTTGTCCGCTTCGCTGCGGCCCTCGGGGGTGTGGGGCGAGGGCAGGTTGGGCAGGCTCAGCAGCTCCTGGCGCAAGCGGGCCTCGATGGCCTTTTCCGCCTGCTCCAGATCCGCCACCTGGGCCTTGAGCTGGTTGCCCCGCTCCCGCAGCTGCCGCAGCTCTGGATCGGCGGGGCTGCTGCCGCCCCGGATGCGCTGGCCCACCTCCCGGCCCACCTGGTTGCCCTCCGCCTGCAGCTCGCTGCGTTGGCTTTCCAGATCCCGCTGTTGCAGCGCCAGAGCCTGGAGCTCGGCCAGGTTGGGGCTGAGGCCGCGGCGGGCCAGCGGAAGGCGGATCAGCTCGGGATCCTCGCGCAGCAGGCGCTGATCGAGCACGGGGCGTGGGCGGATGGGCGAAGCCTAGGGGCTGGGGGAGGGATTGCTGGCGAGGCCGGCAGGGCGCCGCTCAGTTGTAGCAACCCAGTTCGGCGGGATCGCAGTTCTGGGCCGGTTCGACGCCGACGGTGGCCGTGGCGCTGCGGGAGAGAATCAACTGGTTGGAGGGTGAATAAATATTGACAGTGAAGGTGAAAGAATCAGGAGTTTGATTGGAGATCAAAAGGTCGGTGCGCAACCCCAGAGTTGCCAACGTGAGGCTTTGGCCGAGGGTGAGCGTTCCGTCAGCGTTGTATCCATAGCCGCAGCGAAGAAGCTTCGCGCTGGCACCGTTGCCAGACTTTAAGTAGAAGGTTGAGGTGTCGATTTGGTTTTTGTCGTTGGAGGGAGTCGGAACAACTAACTTGAAGATCGATGGTATAGCCGCGTTGCCACCGTAGCCAAGGCAGGCGAACGACTCACCGTAGGTGACCGTTTTCGCTTCGCTGGCTTCGGTCAGGATTAGGCTGCTGATTCTGCTCCAACGTTCCTGCGCCCGCAGGTAGAGCTCCATGTTGCTGTTGCTGCGGATGCTGGAGATCAGGGTGGACGTGGCCACCGCCACCACCAGGGCGCTGGCGGCGGAATAGGAGATCAGCTGGGGGATGCTGAAGCCTCGGGTTGCCAGGCGGCGATGGGGCGAGGAGCACCGGGCGGCGGCCAGGAAGGTGGGCTTGTTCATCAGAGAAACTCCATGGCTTAGATCGATCCGTCGAAGCTGGTGGCATCGCAGGTGCTGCCGTTGTTGTTGGAGCCCAGCGTGATCATCCCCGATGTATGGGTGACGCGCACGCAGCGGACGAGAGTGGTCTTGCTATGGGTAAAGGTGATCGTCGGGCCATTCTCGTAGGTCGCGGTATATCTAGAAATCACGGCAAGGGTTCCTCGAGGAGTGAAGGTGATGCTGCTGATGGCCGAAGGGGTGATCTTGGCGGTGAGGTTGCCGTCGGATCGAAATGAGGGGATGACGAATACGCTTTCGTTCGAGCAATTGCTGGGAGTGACCCTGGCCAGGATATCGCCGGGTTTGAGGATGAGCCCGGCGGTGCTGTTCACACCGCTGGTGAAGGTGACCGTGCAGCCGCCGGTGGTGCGCTGGGCGCCGCGTTGGATGGCTTCCAGCCAGGTGCTCAGGCCAAGAGCCAGGCCATTGAAATCCTCTCGGTCAAGCACACCTCGGGTGAGGGATTGGGTAGTGGCGAAGAGCAGCCCAAAGATGGCCACCACGATCACCATTTCCACAAGGGTGTAGCCGGACTGGGTCTGGCTTGGCTGTGGCCGCAGGAAAGGAGTCATGGGCACCAGGCTGCGACGGTGGGCGTCATCAGCAGGCTGCGATTGAGCGTGTCGCTGCTGTAGGTGATCTGCAGGCTCTTGGCCCGGCCGTCGCTGATCGTTACGGTGCGGGTAACGCCCAAGGAGACCGGCAGCGTTTGGGAGTTGATGCTGGCGATCAGGCTGGAGAGGAAGGAATTGCTGCTGGTGCCGTTGTCTTGGCAGGCGGCCTTGAACTTGTCGCGGTCGCCGGGGTTATTGGCGGTGTCAGGGGTGTTCTGATTCGGGGAGTAATAACCGGGCAGTGCCCGCTCTCTCAGGGGTCTGAGGCAACGGCTGCTATCGGCACTGGGTGTGATCGAGCCCTCACCAGCGCACCAGGTATAATTGACCATCTTCTGACGGATGATGTTGAGGTCGCTATTCACGGCCGCTTCACCTTGCTCCCGTAGCGTGGAGGTCAGGATTGTATCCTGGCTGAGGTTGTTCATGCTCGCCACCGTGGTGATGATCACGCCGCCCATCACCCCGGCGATCATCACTTCGGTGAGCGAAAAGCCCTGCTGGCCGGGGCGGCGGTTGGGGGTGGGGAGTTTCATGGTTTTAGGGGTAAGGGGGTACGGGGTGTTTCAGCTGGTTCCGTAGAGGATGCGTAAGCTGCTGCCGCGCACGATCCACTCGAAGAAAGGCAGCAGACGGAAGGGATTATCAATCGTGGGAGTGCCCAGGCCTTGGAAGGTGGAGGAGAAGGCCGGTGCGTTGATCTGGGTTTGGTTGCTAGCGTTGATGCCGGTGCCCATTGAGAGGTTATCAATCCAGAGCGGGCCGCGGAAGTTGGGAGCGCCGAAGGCGTTGTCCGCGAAATTGGGATCTTCCGCCAGGGTGAGGGTTCCTTTCGGCATGTACACAAACAGATCGCGAATGAAGCCGTCGTCGCCGATCTTCAGGGATGTTGTGGTGTCGCTGTACAGGACGGCACGAGGAGCGTCGTCCGGATCCGCCTTCGTAGCGCAGGGATTGCTGTCGCTGGGCGGTGTGGCGCAGTAGAGGTGCTGGATCTGGCCGTCGTCATAACCGCTCTGGGTGCAGATCGCATCCTGGGTGGGGTTGTAGGCGGTGATGCCGCAAGTGGCCGGGCTGATCCAGGCAGCATTGAAATGGAGGAAGATGCGGCCGCGGGAGCTGTCGATGAAGAAGGTGTTGTTCTGGAGGCGATCATCATCGGAGTTGGCGGAAGACGAATCGCGCACATGCAGTCGTGAAATGCGGCAGTGGTAGGTGTAGTTGCTGGGGCTGCCAGGGTAATCAAAATTGGCTGGGGTGCCGGTGCGTGCGCAATAGGAGTTGATGCGATTATCACAGCTTCCCGGCACGAGGGCCTGGGGCATGTTGGGGGTGACGTTCTTTTGTTTGTTGT
Organism: Cyanobium sp.; assembly: GCA_044352045.1. Taxonomy (GTDB): domain Bacteria; phylum Cyanobacteriota; class Cyanobacteriia; order PCC-6307; family Cyanobiaceae; genus Cyanobium. The sequence goes on from JBILEP010000169.1 coordinate 3,274, forward strand.
TGTCGAAGACGTTGCAAAGCTCCACTGTCCCTGAGGAATTTACCCGCAGATAATCCTGGTGCGGCTGACTTCGCGTGTCAGTGGGGGCGCTCAGGGTTGCTGCATCGGTGTTGCTGTTGGAGACAATCGCGAAGCCGTTACTGCCTGGGGCCGTGTTGGTGCGGTTATCCACTGCCGGATAGGGGGGAGGCGGCGGGGGTGTGAGTCGGATGGTCTGGATCGGCACGCCGTCCACGGAGGTGGTCACGTTGCCGCCGCAGGTGCCGCTGTTGTTCACGCACAGCAGCCGCGCCGGCTTTTGCGGCGGGTTGGCCAAAACCAGGGATCCCACCGGCAGCTCCCGCAGCTGGGCGCCACTGCCGGCGCGCAGCACGCCGCCGCCATTCAGCCCGATCAACAGGCTGGGAAACCGGCTGGCGCAGGCTTGAGCCATCAAGGAGTTGGAGGTGCCGGCGATCGGGGTGGTGCTGTCGCCGATCGAGGCGCCGCAGCACTTGGGCACCACGCCCAGCTCCTGGGTGATCACCCGGCTGGACACCGCAACGCCATCGCGCAGGCTCTGGCCCTCGATCGTCAAATCCAGGCGGCTGAATTGTTCGGTCGGATTGGCATTTTCACGAATCTTTATAGGGTCGTATGGTTCGCTACCGGTACTGGTGGTGACGGTGGCGCTGCCACCCGTGCTGGAGAGCTGCGTGCGCATCCAGGCTAGGCGGTCGGCCCTCTTCACCCTCGCGGAGCGGATCCGATAGCGCATGTTGGGGTTGTTGGGCAGCGTCTGCCACTCCCCGTTGCTCAAGGAGACCGCCCTGCTGGTAGGGGACAGATTGGCGGGGCTGCCGTCCGTGTTCTGCAGGCAGGGGTTGAGTACCGAGGCGCCCGTGGCGCCCCAGTTGTTCATCGACACGTTCGAGGCCGCCAGTTGACGGTTCTCCTTCCGGTTCAGTTCGGCAATCACCGCCTCAAAGCCGGAGTCGGCGGCGTCACGAGCTTCGTTGGCCTGGTCCTGCAGGCCTTCGCCGAGCCGCAGGGACAGGGCGCGGTTGGTGAGGGTGGCGGCGCCGATGGTCACCACCAGACCGGTGACCAGCATCGCGGGCAGCACAAAACCTTGTCCTGCTCGGGTTCCAGGGGGAGGGCGAAGGCGGCGCGCGGCGCCGAGGGGGAAAAGGGTACGCATCGGTTGATACCTGATCCTTAACCTTAAGCCAGGTTTCCGGCTTCTTGAAGGATCGCCGCCCCTGGTCAGCGAAGAATTAAGAGAAATTTTAGGGTTTGAGTGCTGGGGCTGGGCCGGGCTTCCGGCTCAGAGAACCTGGACCACCTCGGTGACTTCGGGGATCGATTCCCGCAGCTTGCGCTCGATGCCCATCTTTAGGGTCATCGTGCTGCTCGGGCAGGAGCCGCACGCCCCCTGCAGCCGCACCTTCACCACTGGCCCGTCGATCTCGACGATCTCGACGTTGCCCCCATCGGCCATCAGGTAGGGACGCAGCTCATCGAGAACCCGCTCCACGTTCTCCAAGGTGAGGGCGCGGGGGTCGGTGGGGGTCTCCAGGGTCATGGTGGATCGGCCTGCGGGTCGCAACAGTCTGATCGGAAACCCTAGGAATTTCCACCGCCCCACTGCCTAGGATCGGCGCACCAAAGGCCCTGCAGCCCCCCGGGCCGCGCCCATGACCGACGTTCCCGCTGCACGTATCCGCAACTTCTGCATCATTGCCCACATCGACCACGGCAAATCCACCCTGGCGGATCGGCTGCTGCAGGAGACCGGCACCGTCGCCGCCCG
>JBILEP010000015.1:0-15655 GCA_044352045.1 Cyanobium sp.
TGGTGCCGCCCCTGGAGGAGCTGTTTCCCTTTCCGCTCGATCCCTTCCAGCACCAGGCGATCGACGCCCTCAACCAGGGCCACTCAGTGGTGGTGAGCGCCCCCACCGGCTCCGGCAAAACCCTGGTGGGCGAATACGCCATCCACCGCGCCCTCGCCCACGGCCGCAAGGTCTTCTACACCACCCCGCTCAAGGCCCTCTCCAACCAGAAACTCCGCGATTTCCGCCACCAGTTCGGCGACGCCAACGTCGGCCTGCTCACCGGTGACCTCAGCCTCAACCGCGAGGCGCGGATCGTGGTGATGACCACCGAGATCTTCCGCAACATGCTCTACGCGGAGATCGACCACCTCGACGACGACCCCCTCGCCGACGTGGAGGCCGTGGTGCTCGACGAGTGCCACTACATGAACGACAGCCAGCGCGGCACCGTCTGGGAGGAATCGATCATCCACTGCCCCTCCACCATCCAGCTGGTGGCCCTCTCCGCCACCGTCGCCAACGCCGGTCAGCTCACCGATTGGATCGCCCGCGTCCACGGCCCCACCCAGCTGGTGCACAGCGATTTCCGGCCCGTGCCCCTGGCCTTCAGCTTCTGCAGCGCCAAGGGTCTCCACCCCCTGCTCAATGAGGAGGGCAACGGCCTCCATCCCAATGCCAAGGTGTGGCGGCCCCCCAAGGGCAATCGGCGCAAGGGGCCCAAGCTGCCCCGTCCGCCGCAGCCCGATCCGGCCCCCCTGCCCTTCGTGGTCGCCCAGCTGGCCGATCGCGACATGCTGCCCGCGATCTACTTCATCTTCAGCCGCCGAGGCTGCGACCGGGGCGTGCGCGAACTCGGCAGCGCCTGCCTGGTCACCCCCGCCGAGCAGGCCCGCATCCGCGCGCGCCTCGACGCCTACGTGGCCGCCACCCCCGAGGCGGTGCGGGAGGGCGGCCACGCCGAAGCCCTGCTGCGCGGCATCGCCTCCCACCACGCCGGCGTGTTGCCCGCCTGGAAGGAATTGGTGGAGGGCCTCTTCCAGCAGGGCCTGATCAAGGTGGTGTTCGCCACTGAAACCCTGGCGGCGGGCATCAACATGCCGGCCCGCACCACCGTGATCTCGGCCCTCTCCAAGCGCACCGAACGGGGCCATCGGCCGCTGATGGGCAGTGAATTCCTGCAGATGGCCGGTCGGGCCGGCCGGCGCGGCCTCGATTCCCAGGGCTATGTGGTCACCGCCCAGAGCCGCTTCGAGGGGGTGCGGGAGGCGGGCCAGCTCGCCCTGGCGCCCGCCGATCCCCTCGTCAGCCAGTTCTCCCCCAGCTACGGCATGGTGCTCAACCTGTTGCAGCGCTACAACCTCGCCAAGGCCAAGGAGCTGGTGGAGCGCAGCTTTGGCCGCTACCTCGCCACCCTCGACCTGGCGGAGGACGAGGCCCGCATCGCCGAGCTCGCCGCCCAGCTGGCCCAGCTGGAAGCCCAGGACGGCGCCGTGCCCTGGGAGTCGGTGGAGGACTACGAAAAGCAGCGCGGTCGCCTGCGGGAGGAGCGCCGCCTGCTGCGCACCCTCCAGCAGCAGGCCGAGGAAACCCTCGCCCACGAGCTCACCCTCGCCCTCCAGTTCGCCAGCGAGGGCACCCTGGTGAGCCTCAAGGCCCCCCAGCTCAAGGGGCGCGTCACCCCGGCGGTGATCGTGGCCAAGGAGCAGGGGCCCGGCCAGTTCCCCCTGCTGCTCTGCCTCACCGACGCCAACGTCTGGATCCTGGTGCCCTGCGGCGCCGTGGTGAGCCTGCACGCCGAACTCAGCTGCCTGCAGGTGCGCCAGCTCGATCCCCCCAACCTGCGCCATCCTGGCGAACTCCGCCACGGTGACAGCCACAGCGATGGCATGGCCCTGGCGGTGTCCTCCCTCGCCCGGCGCCACGACATGCACACCCCCCGCTATGACCTGGCCGGGGAGGTGCAGGCCCAGGCCGGCCTGGTACAAAAGCTGGAGGAGGAGCTGGAACTCCACCCCGCCCATGGCCTCGGCGAGCGGCGCCTGCTGGCCAAGCACCATCGCCGCCGCGGCGAGCTGCAGGCGGAGATCGAGGAGCGGCGGCGCCTGCTGCACTTCCGCTCCAACCGCCACTGGGACACCTTCCTCAAGCTGATCGAGATCCTGCGCTTCTTCGGCGCCCTCGCCGGCGCCGACGGCCTGGAGCCCACCGAGGTGGGCCGCACCGTGGCCTCCCTGCGCGGCGACAACGAGCTCTGGCTCGGCCTCGCCCTGATGAGCGGCCACCTCGATGAGCTCGAACCCGCCGACCTGGCGGCCGTGCTGGAGGCGATCTCCACCGAGGTGAACCGCCCCGATCTCTGGTGTGGCTGGCCGCCGCCCGCCGCCGCTGAGGAGGCCCTCCACGATCTGCGCGCCCTGCGCCGCGAGCTGCAGCGTCAGCAGGAGCGCGCCCAGGTGGCGGTGCCGATCTGGTGGGAGCCGGAGCTCACCGGCCTGGTGCACGCCTGGGCAAAGGGGGCCAGCTGGTCTGAGGTGATCGCCAACACCTCCCTCGATGAGGGGGATGTGGTGCGGGTGTTGCGCCGCACCGTGGATCTGCTGGCCCAGGTGCCCTACGCCGAGGCGATCAGCGAGCGCCTGCGCAGCCATGCCCGCCAAGCCCTGCGGGCGATCAACCGCTTCCCGGTCTGCGAGATCGAAGATCTGCTGCCGCCGCCAGCGGCGCTGGAGCGGCCGCCGGGCTGAGACCTCAGGGCTTGAGCACCAGATCCGCCCCGTTCGGATGGCTGCGGCGGAAGCGGCGGTCTTCGGCGGCGCGGTGGCTGGTGCGGCGGAACGAACCCAGGTCGATGCCGAAGGCCTGCTGGAAGGCCCGGTTCGCCTCCGTCACCGGCAGCAGCCCGCAGCGGTGCACCAGCTGCTCCAGCGGCTCGGCCGGCCGGTGGGCGATCGCCTCATACAGGCGGTTCAGGCGCAGTTGTTGCAGGGTCTGCCAGGGGGTGCGGCCCTGGCAGTGATCGAAGCAGAGGGCCAGGCAGCCCTCGCTCACCCCCAGCTCCGAGGCCACCCCCGCGATCTGGATCGGCTCGCCGTAGTGGTCGGCGAAGTAGTGGATGGCCTCGCTCACCAGGGCCCGGCGCTGCTCGCGGCCCATCGAATACGGGTGGGGGGTGGCCATGGCGGGAAGCGGCGGCTACCGCGCGGAGGGCGGGACCTGGAGATCCCTCCCCCCTGTCGTAGCCCCTGAGCGATGGCGAAGTCGTCGTGATCGGGACGAACGAGGGGATCCGTCGCAAAGTGGAATGCTTCGTAAAGCGCCGCCCCGAGGTACGGCAACCCGACCATCCTGCAGATCGTAACCTCTGGTTACAATATGAAGCAATCCGCAACACCTCCCATGGCTGCTCCCGAGTCCCGCTTCGGTTTCGTTGCTTTCGCCGAAACCTGGAATGGCCGTCTCGCCATGCTCGGCTTCGTGATCGGCCTGGCCACCGAGCTGCTCACCGGCCAGGGCATTCTCTCCCAGATCGGTCTGGGCTGATCTGAAGCCTTTCGGATCCCCCGCTCCAGCAAGGGAGCGGGGGATATTTATGGGCCGCGCACGGCCCGGCGCCCCAGTCGGGGATCTTCATGGTGCCGCGCTGAGCTCTAGGAGGCGCTGCGCCAGGGCCTCCGCGCTGCGCAGCGCCCCCTCCACCCGGCCGAAGCCCTCGCCGGCCAGATAGTCGCCGCAGAAGCCGATCCGGCTGGCCGGGCAGAGTGCCAGGGCGGTATCCAGGCCGGGGGGCTCCGGGAAGGCCGCACCCCAGCGCATCAGCTGCGGTTCGGCCGCCGCGATGGCGGCGGAACCCTCCTCCGGTGGGATCCAGGGGGCGAGCAGAGCCGCCAGGTTGTCGGCCAGCTCCTGCCGCGCGGCCGCCTCGCCCGCGCTGGTGCCCAGCAGCGACAGCCGCCGCTCGGCGAAGGTCTCGCTCGAATGGGCCACCAGCGCGCAGCGACCATCCATCAGCGGCTGCACCACCAGCCGCCGCAGGCCCCAGCGCTCCTGCGCCTCCGGCCCGCAGGCCAGCAGTCGGAAGGGCAGCTCCCGCCACAGGCCGGCCCGCTCTGCCCCGCTCAGCAGCAGCAGATTGAGGCGCGCCCGCCAGCGGCTGGCCCCGATCGCCGCCACCGCCGCCTGCAGGCGCGGATCGTCCGTCGCGGCGGCCACCTGCTGCAGGGGCACCTCCGGCCAGCCCAGCAGCTCGCGGGCGCGGGGGTGGGCCAGCAGGCTGCCGCTGAGCGCCAGCCAGTCCACCTCCGCCAGCTCCTCCCCCTCGTCGTTGAACAGCCGCCAGCCCCCGCCCGGCAGCCGCTCCAGCCGCCGCACCCGGTGCCCCCAGTGCCGCTCCACCGGCCCCTGCTGCTCCGCCAGCTCCAGCAGCCCGTGGGCCAGCCGGTCCATGCCGCCGCAGCCGCGCCACAGCTCCCCCGCCAGCAGTGGATCCCGGCTCGGCAGAGCCAGCAGGCCATCGCCGTCGAGGTCGGCGCTGGGCCCGCTCCAGGGCTCGATCCAGCCGCCGGTCCGCAGCGGCGCCAGCAGGGCGGGAGCGGGGCTGGCGCCGATGTTGAAGAGGGGGGCGCCGTGGTCGATGGCCAGGTTGGCATCGTGGCGGGAGCGGCGGGTGGCGGCCCGACCCCCCGGGCCCCGCCCCGCCTCCCACAGCCCAATCCAGCCCCGCCAGCCCCCCCGGCGCAGGGCCGCCGCCAGGGCGCAGCCGGCGACGCCAGCTCCGATCACGCCCAGGGAGGGGGAGTCGCCCATCGGCTCAGCGGGGCCGGAGCACCAGCCAGACGGCATCGGCCTGGGCAAACCAGATCAAATCCCCAGCCTCCTCCAGATCACCTCCAGCTGGGCCTGGTGCAGATCGGTGGCGAAGCAGGCCTCAAGCTGAGCTGGCGAGAGCCGGGCGCCCACCTCCGGATCGGCCTCCAGGTTCGCCCGGAAGTCGCCGCCCTCTCGGTTCCAGGCGGTGTGGGCGTTGCGCTGCACCACTCGGTAGGCCTCCTCTCGGCTCATGCCGCTCTCCACCAAGGCGAGCAGCACCCGCTGGCTGAACACCACGCCGCCATACACGTTCAGGTTGCGGGCCATGTTTTGCGGGTACACCCCAAGACCCTTCACCACCTCGGTCATCTCCCGCAGCATGAAGTGCAGCGTCACCGAACAGTCGGGCAGCATCATCCGCTCCACCGAGCTGTGGCTGATGTCCCGCTCGTGCCAGAGGGCCATGTTCTCCAGGGCGGCGATCGTGTAGCCGCGCAGCACGCGGGCCAGGCCGGAGATGCGCTCGCTGCGGATGGGATTGCGCTTGTGCGGCATCGCTGAACTGCCCTTCTGGCCCTTGGCGAAGTTCTCCTCCACCTCCAACACATCGGTGCGCTGCAGGTTGCGGATCTCGGTGCTGAAGCGCTCCAGGGAGGCCCCCACCAGGGCCAGGGTTTGCACGTAGTCGGCGTGGCGATCGCGGGAGATCACCTGGGTGCTGGCGGTGTCGGGCTCCAGACCCAGCCTGGCGCAGGCGATCGCCTCCACCTGCGGATCGGTGTTGGCGTAGGTGCCCATGGCGCCGCTGATCTGGCCCACGCTCACCATCCCCTCCAACCTGTCCAGCCGCTCCCGGTTGCGCTCTGTTTCCGCCAGCCAGCCCGCCACCTTGAAGCCGAAGGTGATCGGCTCGCCGTGGATGGCATGGGAGCGGCCGATCATCACCGTGCCCTTGTGCTCCCGCGCCAGGCTGCGCAACGCTTCGGCCAGGGCGTCGAGCTCGCGGCGCAGCTCCCGCACCGAGGCGCGCAGCTGCAGGGCCAGGCCGGTGTCGAGCACATCGGAGCTGGTCATGCCCACGTGGATGTAGCGCCCCGCGTCCCCCACGTGCTCGTTCACATTGGTGAGAAAGGCGATCACGTCGTGGCGCACCTCCGCCTCGATCTCCAGGATGCGGGGCACTTCGAAGCGGGAGCGCGCGCGGATCTGGGCCATCGCCTCGGCCGGCACCCGGCCGAGCTCGGCGTTGGCCGCGCAGGCGGCGATCTCCACATCGAGCCAGCTCTGGAACTTGGCCTCCTCGCTCCAGATCCGGCCCATCTCCGGCAGGGTGTAGCGCTCGATCAAGGGCGGCGGTGCGGGCAGGCCCCAACCTATCTATCGGCTGGGGCGGCGCGGCGTCAGGGGGCGGTGGTGAGCAGGCGGTGGGCCACCTCCCACTGCACCGCCATCCCCCAGGTCTGCTGACGCACCCAGCAGCGGCCGCCGCGGCAGAGGATCAGCTGGAAGGGGGGCAGGGCGGCCGGCGGGTTGCGCAGGCGCACGAAGCTGCCGGGGCGGAGCAGCTCCAGCACATTGGCGGGCAGCTCGGGCACGCGGCCGGTGCGGCGCGGCCGGGGGGGGGAATCGGCGGTGGTGCGGGGGCCGGGGGCCGGCATCGGGCCAATTCTCAGCGGAGCGCCATTCTCCGGCGCTCGTTGTGGGATTGGGGTCTGCGATCCGGATTTATTCCGCTTTGGGTTGTGGTTGCATGACGAAAGCGCCCCTCGTCATGGCTCGCAAACAGCGTCTCGACCTCGAACTGGTGCAGCGCTCCCTGGCGGTCAGCCGCCAGCAGGCGCAGCAGCTGATCCGCTCCGGCCGGGTGCGCACTGGCAGCACCGTGCTCGACAAACCGGGGATGGAGGTGGCGCCCGATCTGCCCCTGGAGGTGGAGTCGCCGCCGCGCTTCGTCTCCCGCGGTGGCGAGAAGCTGGTGAAGGCGCTGGAGGCCCTGCCGATCCAGGTGGCGGGCCGGGTGTGCCTGGACGCGGGCATCTCCACCGGCGGCTTCAGCGATTGCCTGCTCCAGCACGGCGCCGCCCGGATCTACGGCATTGATGTGGGCTATGGCCAGACGGCCTGGAGCCTGCGCACCGATCCGCGCCTGGTGCTGCGGGAGCGCACCAACCTGCGCCACCTCACCCCGGAGCAGCTCTACGGCCCCGAGGATCCCCTCCCCTCCCTGGCGGTGGCCGACCTCTCCTTCATCTCCCTCACCCGGGTGCTGGGCGCTCTCAAGGGTCTGCTGGCGCCCGCCGCCGAGGCGATCCTGCTGGTCAAGCCCCAGTTCGAGGTGGGCCGCGGCCGGGTGGGCAAGGGGGGCGTGGTGCGCGACCCGGCGGCCCACCGGGACGCCCTGGCCGGTGTGATCAGCGCAGCGGCCGCGCTCGGCTGGCCCGCCAGCGCCGTGCTGGCCTCACCGATCACCGGTCCCGCCGGCAACCACGAATACCTGCTCTGGCTGGGGGGTGGCGGTGAGCCGCCCTCTGCAGAGCAACTGGCCGCCCTGGTGGCCGCCACCCTGGCGGCGGCATGAGGGCCGGGCCGTGGGCGGGTTTCAGATGGCGTCGGAATCGCGGTCGCCGGTGCGGATGCGCAGCACCGCGTCGATGTCGCTGATGAAGATCTTGCCGTCGCCGATCTCGCCGGTGCGGGCGGCGTCCTGGATGGCGGTGACCACCGTTTCCACCCGGTCGTCGTCGACGACGATCTCCAGCTTGAGCTTCTGCAGGAATTCCACCGTGAATTCAGAGCCGCGGTAACGCTCCACCTGGCCCTTCTGGCGCCCGAAGCCCCGCACCTCGCTCACGGTCATGCCGACGATGCCGGCGTTGACCAGGGCGATCTTGACGTCCTCCAGCTTGAACGGGCGGATGATGGCTTCGATCTTTTTCATGGCGGCGGCCAGGCGGTCAGACGGTCGTGGGGGAAGTCTCTCACTCGGATGTCCCCAGCAGGGAACCCGCCCCATTAGGCCCGAGCCTGGCGGCCGCTGTGGTGGCCGTTGCTACGCCGCCCGTGGCCTCCTGTACGGTCGGATTCCCATGTCCCGCGTCTGCGCGCCGCCATGACCAGCGCCCCGGAACGCACCCGTGCCCCCCACGTCGGCGAGCGGGCGATCGACCAGGCCGAGCTGCTCTGCTTCGACAATCCCCGCCTGGGGCGGGCCTATGAAATCGCCATCGAACTGCCGGAATTCACTTGCCTCTGCCCCTTCTCCGGCTACCCGGATTTCGCTGTGTTGCGGCTTCTGTATCAGCCCGGGCCGCGGCTGCTGGAGCTCAAGGCGCTGAAGCTCTACATCAACAGCTATCGCGACCGCACCATCTCCCATGAGGAGGTGGCCAATCGCATCCTCGATGACTTCGTCGCCGCCTGCGCTCCGGTGTGGATGCAGTTGGAGGCCGACTTCAACCGCCGCGGCAATGTGCACACCGTGGTGCGCGTCAGCCACGGCAGCCGTCAGCCCTGCTGAGCCTCCCCCTCCCCGGAGGGGTCGAGCGACGCGAGCAGGGCCGGCAGCTCGGTGGCGAAGGCGGTGAGATTGCGGTTGCAGAGGCCGGCCACATGCAGGCGGCCCGCCCCGGCTTCGGCCACCGCCCACAGCTGGCGGGTGGCCACCAGGCTCAGGCCGCCGCCGAGCAGGGCGATGGCGAAGCCGGTGTACACCAGCGGTACCCCCGGATCCCGCTTGAGCAGGATGCCGCTGGCCGGCAGCACCGACACCACCCGGATCGGCAGGCCATTGATCTCCACGGGGTCGCCGCCGGGCACGATGCGGCCGAGGCTGTTGCCGTCCGGGCCGAACACCTCCACCGGCCCCTGCTCGCTGCTGAGGCTGAGCAGCACCGGTTCGCTGCCATCCGGTCGGGTGGGCAGAACCAGCCCCCACACCTGCTCCCCCAGCTGGGGGAAGGCCTGCAGGGGCAGGGGCAGCACCGGGCTGCGGCCCAGCTGCAGCTCGATCGCCGCTAGGGCCCAGTCGGCCTGATAGAGGGTCATGCCGCGGTAACGCAGCGGATGGTTGACGCTGATCTCCGCCCGCAGCGGCGGCGCTGCCGGCGGCTGCAAGGTGAGCGTGGAGGTGAACTGCTCGGGCCGGCCGGCCGGATCCCGCTGGATGGCGAAGCGATCGAGCAGCAGGGTCACCTGCGAGCTGCCGCGGCTGTCGAGCAGCTCCAGTTCGCGGCCGGGGGCCAGGAATTGCTCCAGGCGCTGGCCCGCCAGCGCCCCCCAGGACGCCCCCACCATCAGCACCACCAGGCCGGCATGCACCAGCAGCGGTCCGACGCGGCCCATCAGTCCGCGCCGCGCCGCCAGGCGGCCTTCCTGGGCCCGGACTTGCCAGCCGCCGCGCCGCAGCAGCTCCGCCAGCCGCTCCAGGGCCCGTTCCGGCTCGACCATGGATTTGGTTTCGGCAACGCTCAGCTTGCTGAGCTGGCGTGGGGCCTGGTAATCGATCCAGCGCAGGGAGGCCTGCAGGGCCGGCCACTGGCGGCGCCAGCTGCAGAGCAGCAGGGAGAGGCCGAGCCAGGCGAGCAGGGCGAGGAACCAGCCGCTGGAATACACGTGGTCCAGCTGCAGGGCCAGCAGGCCGTCCCCGTGCAGCAGCCCCAGCCAGGGGGACGGATCGTAGCGCTGGTGGTAAAAATCGCCGCTCTCCTTCTGGGGGATGGCGGTGCCCACGCCGCTGGCGATGGCGATCACCAGCAGCAGGCCGATCGCCAGGCGCAGATCGGCGAGGAGGGCGAGGAGGCGCTGCAGGGGACGCAGGGCGGAGGGGGCCGCCGCGCTCATGGCAGCTGGGCCAGCAGGGTGAGGGCGCCGGTGGTGAGCAGCACCACGCCGCTCAGGGGCGGCACCCAGCTGCCGATCCGGCGCAGGCGCAGCAGGCCGGGCAGGGCGGCGGCGGCGGTGCCCGCCACCAGCAGGGGCACCACCTGGCCAGCCCCGAAGGCGGTGAGCAGCACCATGCCCACCAGCGGGCGGCCGCTCTGGGCCATCCAGGCGAGCAGAACCGCCAGCACGGGGGTGGTGCAGGGGGTGGCCGCCAGGCCGAAGGCCAGACCAGCGGCCAGCGGGGCCAGGGGAGCGGGCACCCGCTGGCGCCAGCGCTCCGGGTCTGGGCCGGCCGGCAACCGCAGGGGCAGCAGGCCGAGCAGGTTGAGGCCCATCAGCACCGCCACGGCCGCCACCACCAGGGGCACCAGGCCGGGCACGCTGCCGTACAGCCGGCCCATCCAGCCGCTGGCCAGGCCGAGCAGCACCAGGGAGGTCACAATGCCGGCGGCGAAGGCCAGGCTCCGCTGCCAGGGCAGGCCGCGGCGGGCGCTGGGCCCGGCGGTGGCAAGCGCATCGGCCTCATGGGCGCTGAAGCCGGCCAGGTAGGCCAGGGTGACCGGCAGCAGGGAGAGGGAGCAGGGCCCGAGGCTGGTGAGCAGCCCCCCGCTGAACACCAGGCCCAGGGTGAGCGGGCCGGGGTGGGCCAGGGAGGTCTGCAGGAGGTGTTCGCCGCTGCGGGCCCAGTCGGCCAGCAGCAGCGGGAGGCTGGTCATCGCCGGATCGGCAGGGCCGGAGGGTCAGCCTATCGGCACAGCCGGGTCGCGACGGCGACGGCTGCGGACGGTTTCCAGCCCCGTGCTCTCCAGGGAGCAGCGCACCAGCAGCCCGGCGGCGAACAGGCTGCCGAGCAGGGAGTTGCCGCCGTAGCTGATCATCGGCAGGGGCAGGCCGGTGGTGGGCATGGCGCCGCTGGCCACGGCGATGTTGAGGATCGACTGGCCCACCAGCAGACAGGTGGCTCCGATCGCCACCAGCTTGTGTTGGTTGCTGCGGCAGGAGAGCGCCACCTGCAGGCCGATGTAGGCGAACACCCCCAGGAAGAGCAGGAGCATCAGCGAGCCCACGTAGCCGAACTCCTCGGCGAAGACGGCGAAGATGAAATCGGTGCTTTGGATCGGCAGGTACTGCAGCTTCTGGGTGGAGAGGCCGAAGCCCTCCCCCAGCGGCCCGCCGGAGCCGATCGCCAGCAGGCTCTGGACCAGCTGGTAGCCATCGCCGCGGGCGTCCTTCCAGGGGTTGAGGAAGGAGGTGACCCGCACCCGCTGGTAGTCGTTGATCAGGATGCTGGCGGCCCCAAGCATGCCCCCGGCGCCGGCGGCGCCGAGCAGCAGGGCGAGGGGCAGCCCACCGGAGAGGGCCATCAGCCACAGAAGCAGGCCCATCAGGGCGGCGGTGCTGAGGTTGGGCTGCTTGAGGATCAGCAGGATCAGGGCGCCGAAGATGCCAAGCCACAGCAGCTTCTGGTCACTGCCGATGCGCTTCCAGTGGGAGAAGAGCACCGCCCCCTGCAGCACCACGAAGGGTTTGACCAGCTCGGTGGGCTGCAGCTGGACTGGGCCGAGCACCAGCCAGCGGCTGGCGCCGTTCACGGTGCTGCCTACCACCAGGGTGGCGGCCACCATCAGGCTGCCGATCAACAGGGCCGGCGCGGCGATGTGCAGCCAGCGGCGCATGCTGGTGCGGATCGCCAGCCAGAACAGTCCCCAGCTGGCGACCATCCAGATCAGCTGGCGCTTCAAGTAGTAGGCGGCGTCGCCCATCTCCCGCTCCGCCACCCACCAGCTGGCGGAGGTGAGCACCAGCAGGCCCACGAAGCTCCAGAGGCCGATCAGGCCGATCAGCAGCCGCCCCTCGGCGGGCCAGAGCGACCAGGGCAGGGGCAGCAGGCCGCTGGCGGGCAGAGCCCCCTCGGCGTTGGCGGCGGATCGGGAGCTCGCTCGGGGTGGGGACAAGGGTCCGCGGTGTGGCTCGGATCACCCATTGAGCCGTGGCGGGGCTGGGTTTGTCGACCCCGCAAAGCCAAAAAAAAGCCCGGCCGAGGCCGGGCGAACAAAACGGGTTGGCGCTCAGTTGCCGCAGCTCTGCTGGCGCCGGCCGCTGACCAGCTCGACCTTGAGGATCTTGCCGCCCTGCTTCATGATTCGCTGCTGTTCGGCGAACCAGCTTTCGTAGGGCACCCACTTGGTGAAGTAGGTGTTCTGAAGTTCCCGTTGGCTGCGCACCTTCTCGGGGGAGGGGATGCAGGCCGTGATCTTGAACAGGCGCATGGGTGGATCCTCGGACGATGGAATCGGGCGGGAATCAGTTACCCAGGCCGGAGCAGATGTAGTCGAAGTAGACAGCCATTTCCCGACCGGCATCGGGACCCACCAGCGAAGCGGTGGATTCCTTCATCGCCTGGATGGACTGCACCGTGGCGCCGATCGGCACGCCCAGGGAGTTGTAGGTCTCCTTGAGGCCGTTGAGCACCCGCTCGTCGAGGATCGAGGTGTCGCCCGCCAGCATGGCGTAGGTGGCGTAGCGCAGATAGTAGTCGAGGTCGCGGATGCAGGCCGCATAGCGACGGGTGGTGTACATGTTGCCGCCCGGACGGGTGATATCCGAATAAAGCAGCGACTTGGCCACGGCTTCCTTGATGATCGCCGAGGCGTTGGCACTGATCGTGGCGGCGGCCCGGACGCGCAGCTCACCGCTGGCGAAGTACTGCTCGAGGCGGCCCATGGCGGAACCGTCGAGGTAGAGGCCCTGGACGTCGGCCTGGTTGATGACGTTGGTGATGGCGTCTTGCATGGATCCTGAGATTCGGGAGCGAGGGGGAGAGCGAGCTGGGCCTCAGGAGAGGGCGCCGACGACGTAGTCGAAGTAGAAGCCGGCTTCCTCGGCGTCACCGCCGGTGAGGATGCTGCTGGCCACAGACTTCATCTCGCGCACGGCCTCCGCCATCGCTTCCAGGGGGGTGCCCAGGGCGCGGTACATCTCGCGGGCGCCGATGACGCCGATCTCTTCGATCGGGGTCACATCACCGGCGACGACGCCGTAGGTGACCAGGCGCAGGTAGTAGTCCATGTCGCGCAGGCAGCTGGCGGTCATCTCCTCGCCGTAGGCGTTGCCGCCGGGGGAGATGACGTCGGGGCGCTTCTGGAAAAGGGCGCCTCCGGCCTGCTTGACGATGCGCTCGCGGCTTTCGGCCAGGACCTGGGCGATGCGGAGACGGCGTTGACCGCCGGCCACGAACGACTTGATCTGGTCAAGTTCGCCAGGGCTGAGGTAGCGGGCTTCGGCGTCCGCGTTGATGATCGAGTTGGAGACGATGCTCATGCAGTTCTGCCTCGAAACAAGCGGTCGCCGTTTCCGGTGACCGGTATCCGGTGGGTGAAGGGTGGGTATCGGCGGGGCCGATCGCCGAATCATTCTGTGCCAGCGGGCCGCGCCAGCCCGGGCGGCGGTAACAGTTCTTCACGGCTTGACGGATGGGTAGAACCCAGTTCTGGCAAGGGCTTTGGTGGTAGTTGTTGATAGCCTGGGTGCGCAGCAATTGTTCACATCCAGCCCGTCGCTGTGCGCCAAGGTTCGTCTGCGCTTCGGCGGCAAATGCTGTTGAGAATGATGTCGATTTCGCCCTGGGGCGCAGCTATAGAAAAACCCCCGGACCTCGCCGGGGGTTGGTGGGTGGGGCTCAGCCCCGTTCCTGGACCGGGCTCAGATGGCTTCCCGTGGCGAGGGGTTGAGGCCGGCGTTGCCGGCGTACAGGGCGGCGGTGCGATTCACCGTGGCCAGCGGGATGCCGTCGGCGCTGTTCAAGCCCCGCAGACAGGGAACGCTGTCCTGGCCAAAGGCCTCCGCGTATTCGAGACTGCCCAGGATCTGCTCGATCGCGGCCTGCTGGCCGGCCTTGGCGCGGGTAGCGAGGAAACGGCTCACTTCGGCGGGCTGGGCGGCCCGGCCGAGCAGGCTGATGTAGGCGGCGGAGGCGGCCCGCAGGGGCGCCATGCGGTTGAGCCGCTGCTGGAACAGGTCGCTGCCGGCGATCTGGGCGATGAATTCGGCCACGGAAATCTGGCCATCCCGCAGCTGGGATTCCGCATCCGTCAGCCGCTCGGCCGCCAGGGGCGCCCGGTTGAGCAGCTGGCGGTAGCTGGTTTCCACCACCTCCCGCAGCTGGCCCTCGCTGGGACTGCTCAGCAGGCGCACGGGCCGTCCGACGCTGGCGCGGCGGGCGAACCCTTGGGGTAGGCCAGGGCGCAGGGCCTTCTCCATGGCGCCGCCGGGCGCGGGCGCTGCGCCGAAGAAGGAGCCAGTGCCCACGGCCGCGCGCCAGGCGCCCGCTGTGCTGGGGGCGGACAAGCGGGCGGCGGGCGCCGCCGGGCTGCCGACGGGGGCTGTGGCCGGGCGGGCGGAGGGGGTGAAGCCTGGGCTGGGGCTGCGGGCGGGCACCCAGGTGCGGCTGGGGGCGGGGGGCTGGCGAAGGCTCTCGGGACCGGCGCGGAGCGCTTCGGTGCTGGCGAGCGTCTCGCCGCCGCTGATCGCCGCGGTCCAGCTGCCGCGCACCACGGGGCCGCGACCGGGCAGGTTGCGGGGGGTGAGGCTGCCCGGGGTGCGCAGCGTCTCGGGGGGCCTCACGTCCGGCCGGGTGGCGGGGGTGAGGCTGGCGATGGCGCTGGGGTCGAGGGGGCGGCGCAGGGCCGGCACCCGGCGGGCGTTGCGGTCGGCGGGGGTGACGAAACGCTCGTAGGGAACGGTGTCTTCGCCGAAGCTGTCGTTGTATTCGCGGCTGTTGATCATCCGATCGACGACGCCGTAGAAGCCGGTTCGGGCGGCGGTGTCGAAGTAGGCGTCGATCTCCCAGCGGCCGAAGGTGGGGCGGCCGAGGATGCGGCGATGCATCACCTCGATCGCCTTGCAGATGTAGAGGCCACTCCAGTAGCGACGACGGAAGGCGTCGGAGCGGGCGACCTGGCGCACGAATTCCCGCAGGCTGATGTCGCCGTTCTCCAGCTTGATCTCCTCCACCGTGTTGCGCTCACCGGCGTAGCCGCCGGTGCCGAGGATCTGCACATAGACCGCCCGGATCACCCCCTGGGTGGCGGATTCGGAGCCGCGCACGCTGGGCTGGCCGCCGCGGCGGGGCACGGAATTGCCGCCGGTGGCGATCTGCTGCATCCGCACCACCCGCGGGCCGACACGGCGGGGGGCGGCCTTGCGGAACTGGGCGCTGTTCATCTGGCCGGGCTGGGAGAGCCCGTTGCTCACCAGGATGCGGCGGGCGTCGTAGCGGAAGGGGGCCGGCCGGGTGGCCACCGAGGCGGTGCCGGAGGGGAAGATCGCCCCATAGGTGAGGGCGAGGGGATCGTTGCCGCCGCCGTAGGGGTGCTGGTCGGGGAAGGGCTGGCGATAGGAGGCGTAGAGGGTGATGTACTGGGGCGCCCCCTCGAACGGGGCGCTGAAGCGGAACAGCTTGCGGTTGGAGCCCCAGCCGGCGCTCTCCTGGGCCTCCTCGCCGAGATCCCGCAGGTAGGGGATGGTTTCCTCGCCGAAGACGCGGGCGTACTCCATGCCGTTGACGATTGAATCCACCAGGCCTGGCAGACCCTGTTCGCTGACGATGGCGAAGTAGCGGCGGAACTCCTCGATCGAGCTGATGCCACGGCCGAGGAAGTGGCGGAAGGCCAGCTCCACCACCCGGCTGTTGGAGAAGCGGCTGTAGAACTGGCGCCGATATTCCTTGCTGCGGCCCAGGGCGCGCACGAACTCCCGGGCGGAGATCTGGCCCTGGCGGAACTGGGTGGCCTCCACCGGGCAGACCACCTGGGAGTAGCCCTTGACGATGTCGCGCTCGAACACCTGGCGATAGGCGGCGCGCACCACCTCCGCCTTCTCGCGGCCGGAGAGGCCGGGCTTCATCACGAAGCGCTGGCGGCCTTCGGCGGCGGGGGCATCGATGGCGGGCAGCTGCAGGCCCTGGTTCACCGGGCTGCCCAGGCGG
>JBILEP010000240.1:0-3837 GCA_044352045.1 Cyanobium sp.
TCACCCCCAGCTTCACCTCGCCCCAGCGCTCCAGGAAGGCGCTGTCGTCCACAAGGCGCTCCAGCTGGCGCAGGCGTTCCAGGTCGCGCACCCAGCCGTCGCCGATCGTCTCATCCAGCAACTGGCCCAGCTGGGGGTTGGCCAGGGCCAGCCAGCGGCGTGGCGTGACGCCGTTGGTGACGTTGGTGAACTTCTCCGGCCAGAGGGCGGCGAATTCAGGGAACAGGTCGGTGCGCACCAGCTCGCTGTGCAGCGCCGCCACACCGTTGACGTGATGGCAGGCCACGGTGGCGAGGTGGGCCATGCGCACCGCCTTGTGGCCGTCTTCGTCGATGATCGAAACCCGGCGCAGAATCTGCTCGTTGCCGGGATAGCGGATGCGCACCTGCTGCAGGAAGCGGCGGTTGATCTCATAGATGATCTCCAGGTGGCGCGGCAGCAGCGAACCGAAGAGATCGAGACCCCATTTCTCCAGGGCCTCCGGCAGGAGGGTGTGGTTGGTGTAGGCCAGGCTGCGCGTGGTGATGTCCCAGGCCTGATCCCACTCCAGGGTCTTGTCGTCGAGCAGCAGGCGCATCAGCTCCGCCACCGCAATCGAGGGGTGGGTGTCATTGAGCTGCACCGCCCAGTGGTCGGGGAATTCCTGCACCGGGATGCCGCGGATGTCGAGGCTGCGCAGCATGTCCTGCAGGGAACAGGACACGAAGAAGTGCTGCTGCTTCAGCCGCAGCCGGCGCCCCTCATCGGTGCCATCGTTGGGATACAGCACCTTGGAGAGGGTCTCGCTGCCCACCTTCTCCTCCACGGCGCCGTAGTAATCGCCGATATTGAAGGCATAAAAATCAAACGACTCGGTGGCATCGGCCCGCCAGAGCCGCAGACGGTCGCAGGTGTTCACCCGGTAGCCGAGCACCGGCACGTCGTGGGGCACGCCGATGGCGTGCTCGGCGGGGATCCAGCGCACCCGGTAGCGGCCCGTGTCATCGCGGTAGCTCTCGGTGCGACCGCCGAAGCCCACGAAGCAGGCCTGGTCGGGATGGGGGATCTCCCAGGGCCAGCCACTCTTGAGCCATTTATCGGTAATTTCCACCTGCCAGCCATCGCGGATCAACTGGTCGAAGATGCCGAATTCGTAGCGGATGCCGTAGCCGGTGGCCGGGATCTGCAGCGACGCCAGCGACTCCAGGAAGCAGGCGGCCAGCCGGCCGAGGCCGCCGTTGCCCAGCCCCGGCTCCTCCTCCACATCCAGGATCTCGTCGATGTCGTTGATGCCGAAGCGACGCAGCGCCTCGGCCGCCTCCTTCTGGATGCCGAGCATCAGCAGGTTGTTGTTGAGCTGCGGGCCGATCAGAAATTCGGCCGACAGATAGGCCACCACCCGGGTGGGGGTGCGGTTGATCGCCTCGATGCCCGCCAGATAGCGGGTCATCAGCCGGTCGCGCACGGCGTAGCTCAGCGCCATGTAGAGATCGTGGCGGCTGGCGGTGGGGGCGAGCTTGCCGAGCGTGTAAAAGAGATGCTCGGTCATGCCGTCGAACACATCCGCCGCCTCCAGCCCGCTGCGGTCCGCGTCCGCATAGCAGCCGGGGGTGGGCAGCCGCAGGTTGAGGGGCTTGTGTTCGTTCATGGGGAAGCGCGGCGCTATGGAGGGACAACCCCTCCAGCCCAACGGTAGCCAGGGATGCCATGGCGACCCCCGCCAATCCTGGCGAACCCGAACGAAGCAGCGCCAGCGGAACAGGGGGCCTAAGGTCGCCGCGATTCGATTCCGCCCATGCTGCCCCCCCCTCTGATCGGGCCCCTGCTGCTCGAAATCGGCAACCATTCGCTCGAGGTGGCCGAGACCCTGATCCAGGTGGGGCGCTTCCTGGTGCTCTTCCTCGCGGCACGGGCGATGGCGGAACTGATGGTGCGGCTCTCCCTGCCCACCATCCTCGGGGAACTGCTGGCCGGGGTGGTGATCGGCGTCAGCGGCCTGCACTTCCTGCTGCCGCCGCAGACCGGCGAGCAGATCAACCACAGGTTGCTCGATCTGGTGGGCTCCCTCTCCGGCGTGAGCGCCACCCAGGTTCAGGGGCTTTACAACGAAAGCTTCTCGGGGCTTGAGCAGGTTTCGGTGCTCGGCCTCTACGCCCTGCTCTTCCTCACCGGCCTGGAGAGCGAGCTCGATGAGCTGGTGGCGGTGGGGCTCCAGGCCACCAGCGTGGCGGTGATCGGGGTGGTGCTGCCCTTCGCCCTGGGCACCGCCGGCCTCGTTTACCTCTTCCACCTGCCCCTGATCCTGGCGATCTTCGCCGGCGCCGCGATGACGGCCACGAGCATCGGCATCACCGCCAGCGTGTTCGGCGAACTGGGCGTGCTCAAGACGCGCGAGGGCCAGATCGTGATCGGCGCTGCCGTGCTCGACGACATCCTCGGCATCGTGATCCTGGCGGTGGTGGTGGCCCTGGCCGGGGGCGATGCCCTCGCCGCCGGGCCGATCCTGAAGCTCGTGGCGGCCGCCGGGGTGTTCGTGGCGGCGGCCCTGTTTCTGAGCCGCACCGCCGCCCCCGCCTTCGACTGGCTGATCGACAACCTCAAGGCCCCCGGCGAAGTGCCGGTGGCGGCCTTCGTGGTGCTCAGCTTCTGCTGCTTCGCCGCCCAGGCGATCGGCCTGGAGGCCGCCCTGGGAGCCTTCGCCGCCGGCCTGATCCTCAGCGCCTCGAAGCACACCGAAGCGATCCAGGAAGCCGTCAAACCCCTGGTGGCCCTGTTCGCCACCGTGTTCTTTGTGCTGATCGGCACCGCCATGGACCTGTCGGTGCTCAACCCCTTCGATCCCGCCAACCGGGAGGGCCTGGTGGTGGCGCTCTTCCTGCTGGTGGTGGCGATTCTCAGCAAGGTGGCGGCGGGCTGGGGCTACCTCAGCGCCCAGCCCACCGACCGGCTGATGGTGGGACTGGGGATGCTGCCCCGCGGCGAGGTGGGACTGATCTTCCTGGGCCTCGGCACCCAGGCGGGCCTGCTCACCCCCGCCCTGGAGGCGGGCATCCTGCTGATGGTGATCGGCACCACCTTCCTCGCCCCGCTGCTGCTGCGACTGTGGCTATCCACCCGGGCTTCCGCCGGTGTCACCCCCTCCCTCTGAACCGCGCGGCCCGGCCGCCCTGCTGGAGCGCTGGGGCTTCTCCTGGACCGGCTGGCGCGACAACCGGCGTGGCGAATGGTGGCTGGCCGGCCAGATCCTGCTGATCGCCGCCGTGGCCCTGCTGCCGGCCTGGCCACCCGCCCCCCTGGCCTGGCCACCCGCCGCCCGCTGGGCGGGCGGGCTTCTGCTCCTACTCTTCCTGGCCCAGGCGCTGCGGGCCCTGTTCGGGCTGGGGGCCAGCCTCACCCCCCTTCCCGAGCCGATTCCCGGGGCCGCCCTGGTGCGCCAGGGCCCCTACGCCCGCTGCCGCCACCCCCTTTACCAGGCCCTGCTCGGCTGCGCCCTGGCGGTGGCGCTGCTGCGGGGCAGCCCACTGCATCTGGCGCTGCTGCTCGCCCTGGCGGCGGTGCTGGGGGGCAAGGCGCGGCGTGAGGAGCGCAGCCTCTGCCAGAGCCATCCCGACTATCCCGCTTACCGGGCCACCACCGCCGCGATCGTGCCCGGTCTGCCCTGGCTCGACTGGCGCTCCTGAGGAAGGCCGCCCGCCGCGGCCTCAGGCCGGCGGGTCATCGCCCCGGTCGGCCAGCCCCCAGAACAGACCCGCCAGCACGGCCATCAGTCCCAGGCTGGTGGCCCAGCTGGGCCCCAGGGCCCAGCTGAAGGCCACCTCGCTGGCCAGGCCCACCACCAGCGCCAGGGCCAGACCGCTG
>JBILEP010000170.1:0-5002 GCA_044352045.1 Cyanobium sp.
CTCCAGGGGCCAGCCGGGCACCACCCCGTAGCTCAGGGCCGTGGCGGCGGCGGCGCCGTCGTCGATCAGCCGCACCGCCGTTCCCCGCTGCCGCAGGGCCAGGGCCAGCAGGGCACCGGCCAGACCGCCGCCGACGATCACCACGCCGCCGGCGGCCATTCAGATCAACAGCGTGAAGGAGCCGATCACCCGCTCGAACAGCTCCCGCACCTTCGGCCAGCGCGCCTCATTGGTGCTGGCGGCGAAGGTGTAAAGCCGCCCCCGGTCGACGACGACGGTGGCCAGCTCATGGCGGTCCCGGTCCGCGAGATGCACGGCGTACTCCAGGTCGTAGAAGGTGCGGCTGCTCAGCTCCCGCTCCCTGGCCTCCACCAGCTCCGCCTCCCGGCCGCTGCCCTCCGGGGCGATCACGGTGCGCCGCAGCCGCTCCCCCACCGCCACGGCGCTGCCCAGATCCGCCAGGTTGTTGCCGGCATCCACCTCCGAAATCACCAGGCTGAGGGTCTCGTCGCTGTTGATCAGGTCGTGGAACACCAGCTGGGGGCCGTCCTGCACCTGCACCCGCGTCCAGCCGGTGGGGTAAAGGAAGGCGTACCGACCATCCGGGCTCTGGAACGACTGCAGGCCGGCGGCGGTGGCGCTGCAGCCCACCAGCAGCAGCAGGGAGAGCAGCAGTGGCAGGGTGCGGAGCAGCGGGTCGCGCAGCCGCTTCAGCGGGGGGCGAGCGAAGGCCATGGCGGGCGGGCCGGCAAAGAAGGCCCCCATTCTCAGGGGCGACCGGCACCCAGCCCCGGCTCGCCCTGGCCGCCCCCTAAATTCAGGCCATCCGCAGCCGATCCCTGAGCGGCTTCACCCGGCCCCTGGCCCGCCTGATCGATCAGTTCGAGCGGCTGCCGGGCATCGGGCCCCGCACCGCCCAGCGGCTGGCCCTGCATCTGCTGCGCCAGCCGGAGGAGCAGATCCGCGCCTTCGCCGATGCCCTGCTGGCGGCCCGCAGCCAGGTGGGGCAGTGCCGCCGCTGCTTCCACCTCTCCGCCGAGCCGCTCTGCGAGATCTGTCGCAACGAGGAGCGCAACACCGGCGTGATCTGCGTGGTGGCCGACTCCCGCGACCTGCTGGCCCTGGAGCGCACCCGCGAGTTCCTGGGGGGGTACCACGTGCTCGGCGGGCTGATCTCACCGATGGATGGGGTGGGGCCGGAGCTGCTGCAGATCCAGCCGTTGGTGGAGCGGGTGAGCCGCGAGAACACCACAGAGGTGATCCTGGCCCTCACCCCCAGCGTCGAGGGCGACACCACCAGCCTCTACCTGGCCCGCCTGCTGCGGCCCTTCACCAGCGTCAGCCGCATCGCCTACGGACTGCCGGTGGGAAGCGAGCTGGAATACGCCGACGAAGTCACCCTCGCCCGGGCTCTGGAGGGCCGCCGTCCCGTCGAATGAACAGTTCCGCCCCATGAGCAACCGCACCAGCCGCTACAGCGCCATCCCGCCCAGCGAACGGCTGCCGGACTGGCTGCGCGCCCCCTTGGGCCATGCCTCCGAGCTAGAGACGGTGCAGGGGGTGGTGAAGCGCCAGCGGCTGCACACGATCTGTGAGGAGGGCCGCTGCCCGAACCGGGGGGAGTGCTATGCCGCCGGCACCGCCACCTTCCTGCTGGGGGGCCCGATCTGCACCCGCAGCTGCGCCTTCTGCCAGGTGGAGAAGGGCCAGGCGCCGGCGGCCCACGACCCCGGTGAAGCGGAGCGGGTGGCGGAGGCGGTCACCAGCCTGGGGTTGCGTTACGTCGTGCTCACCGCTGTGGCCCGCGACGACCTGAACGACCATGGCGCCTGTCTGTTCACCGACACGATGGCGGCGATCCGCCGCCGCAACCCCCTGGTGGCGATCGAGGTGCTGACCCCGGATTTCTGGGGGGGCCACCGCCAGGAGGCCGAAGGGCTGGCCGCCCAGCGCCAGCGGCTGGCCACCGTGCTGGAGGCCGCCCCGGTGTGCTTCAACCACAACCTCGAGACGGTGGAGCGGCTGCAGGGGGAGGTGCGGCGGGGCGCCACCTACAGCCGCTCGCTCGGCCTGCTGGCGGCGGCCCGGGAGCTGGCGCCGACGATCCCCACCAAAAGCGGACTGATGCTGGGGCTTGGCGAGAGCTTCGAGGAGGTGGTAGCCGCCCTGGGCGACCTGCGGGCGGTGGACTGCCAGCGGCTCACCCTGGGCCAGTACCTGAGGCCCTCCCTGCTCCACATCCCGGTGGCCCGCTACTGGCGGCCCGAGGAGTTCGAGCGGCTGGGGGCGATCGCCCGGGAGATGGGGTTCCGGGATGTGCGCAGTGGTCCGCTGGTGCGCAGCAGCTACCACGCCGCCGATTCCTGATCCGATGGGACTGCCGGAGGGCTCCAGGCCAGGCGAAGGGAGTCGCCACACCTGCGGCTCGCCACGACGATGGCGGGATGGGCTCGCCAAGGCCTTCTTGGCCCTGGCGTTGCTCAATGCCATTCTCTCACTGATCCTTTATGGGCTTGGTGGCGATGCCGCCAGCGGGGCCTTTCCCCTGATCGCAGGGATCAAGGCCCATCCCCTCCACACCGATCTGCGCTGGCTGACCACGATCAGCGAGTGTGACCCCAGCCTGGGTGCCTGGGTCAACCAACGGGGGGTCATCTGCGCGCAGACAGCCCCTGGAGGACTGATCGGCTATCCACCCATGTCGGTGCAGATCGCCCGCTGGCTCGCCCTGCGGGTGAGCCATACCGCCATCCTCGGCCTGAGCCTCGGCCTGGCGACGATCGCGTTGCTCACCGGCTTCAGCCTGAGGGTGATTCAGTCACCGATCCGGCGCCATCTGATCACCGCTCTGGTGCTGCTGAGCTTCCCCGTCCAGCTGGCCCTGGAGCGGGGGAACATCGATATGTTGATCCTGCTGCTGCTGGCCTCCCTGGCCGCCGCGCTGGCCGCCCCGGGGGCATGGCTCTTCCCGCTTCAAGGCTCCCTGGCCTGGCTGTTGGTGGTGATCAAGGCCTATCCGGTTGCGGGGCTGATGGCCTGGAGTGCCTGCCAGGGGCTGGAGCGCCGTCGCCTGGTTGCCGCCGCCGCTGTGGCGGGCGGCACCGTCATCGGTCTGCGGGATATCCTGCCCTGGCTGCGCCAATCCGGCAGAGCCGTAGCCGCGAAGGCTCCCGGACTCTCGAGCCATGGATTCGCAGAGCTTGGCCTGCAGCTCGGCCCGCCTAACCCATCGGCCCTGCTGGAGTTCATCCTGCTAAACAGATGGGGCTTGCTCCTGGTCATCGCCGGGTTCCTGCTGGGTCGCAGACAACATCTCCGGGCACACCTGGAGATGGTCACGCAGGGCACCGCCTGTGGCTACAGCCAAAGATTTCTGGCCATCTTTGTCGCCTTATCCACCTTCATCTGGCTGGGCTGCTATTTCCTCTCCACCTCCATCGATTACCGGTTCATCCTGGCCCTACCGGCGATTGTGGTTGTCTACACCCTGCTCGCCCATCGGGTCAGAGTCCACGGATTCCTTTCCTCAGCCGGGGTTGCGATGATGTGCCTAACGATAACTCTGCTAAACCCGATCTCGGGCATTGTTATGGGTGCCAATGCCGCAACAGTGTCCCTCGCCATCCACCTTGATCGTCTCTCCGATGCCATCGTTCTCCCCGTGCTGGCGGGCAGTCTGTTGGCCATGCTCGCACCCGAAATGGGCAGGCGCGTGCATGGCCATGGGAGCAGGAGCTTCAGGGGTCAGACCTGAACAAAATCAAGGGCATCAAAACGGTCGGGCGTGAAGTTGAGAACCAGGGCCAAAGACGCAGGTTTCTCGTAGAGGGTGGTAGCGATCAGCGTGCTGGTCACAGCATTGGAATCGGGGGAGGTCACAACTCCCAGGAAAACAAGGTTGGAGTAAGTGAGACCATCCCGGAGACCAATTTTATCTTGATCCAAAGGGGCCCCCAGGAACTCACCTTTGGTCATATCCGTGATCACATCAATCCCCAGCCTAAAGGGATCTCCGATCAGCACGACCTGGGACGGGGGCGGACCGATCAGAGAGTCCGATGCAGTATTCGGAACAAAGGCAGCCGATCGCGGGTCGTAAGGATAATCATAATAATAAGGATAATCATAATAATACTGATTACCCAGAATGAACAAGTCTTTGCCGGCGCCGCCTGTGTAAATATCGGCATCGAATCCGCCTTCCAGCACATCATCACCCGCACCGCCGAACAGTTTGTCCTGGCCCTCCTGTCCAAGGATCACGTCATTGCCACCCATGCCCTCGAGGATGTCATCGCCTTGGCCACCATCGACGAAATCGACATCGGCGCCGGCTTTGATGGAATCGTCCCCGGAGCCACCGAACAGCTGATCATTGCCCATGCCGCCAAAGAGCCGGTCATCTCCGTCCTCGCCAAAAATTCGATCATTCCCCTTGCCGCCAGACAACTCGTCAAAGTCATCACCGCCAAAGATGTGATCATCGCCAGCTTGACCGATGACATTATCCCTGCCTTCACGGCCATAGATGGTGTCATTGCCCACACCACCTTTGATGATGTCATTGCCAAGACCACCATCCAGGAAGTCATCGCCACCCTCACCCCAGATCTGATCGGCGCCACTGAAGCCAAAGATACGGTTGGCCACGAGATTGCCATAAAGCTGATCTTCGAAGAGAGAGCCCTCTATATTCTCAAAGTTGTAAAGGGTATCGCCACGAGCATGGCCAGAAAGACCCTTGCCAACGCCCAGGAAATTGCCGAAGAACTCCAACCCAGCTGAGCCGACGTTGAATTGATCCAGGTCAACGACGACGCCAAAGTCGGAATCGAGGTAGGAGGTGGTGTCCAAACCAAAACCGCCATCTAGCGTGTCGCCTTCCTGACCACCAACGACATAATCATCTCCGTCACCAGCGCTAATGGTGTCGACACCCGCCTGGCCATAGAGAAAATCATGACCAGCTGCACCGGAAATTTGGTCATCACCAGCAAGTCCC
>JBILEP010000171.1:0-4988 GCA_044352045.1 Cyanobium sp.
CCAACCATCGCCCCTCCCCTCGCTCCGCCTGCCGCGCTGGGTGGCCCCGTGTCGGCGGTGCCGGTTTCGCCGGTGATGGACACCTATGCCCGCTTCCCCCTGGAGCTGGTGCGGGGTCGGGGCGTCTGGCTGTGGGACCGCGACGGCCGCCGTTACCTCGATGGCGTCGCCGGCATCGCGGTCTGCACCCTGGGCCACAGCGATCCGGTGTTGCGGCGGCGCCTCTGCCGCCAGCTCGGCCGCCTGCAGCACGTCTCCAACCTCTACCGGATTCCCGAGCAGGAGCAGCTCGCCGCCGCGATCGTGGCCCGCTCCTGCGCCGACCGGGTGTTCTTCTGCAACTCGGGCGCCGAAGCCAATGAGGCCGCGATCAAGCTGGCCCGCAAGCATGGCCATCGGCGGCGGGGCATCGAGCGCCCCCTGATCCTCACCGCCCAGGCCAGCTTCCACGGCCGCACCCTGGCGGCGGTCACCGCCACCGGCCAGCCCCGCTACCACGAGGGTTTCGAGCCGCTGGTGGAAGGCTTCCGCTACTTCCCCTACAACGACACCGCCGCCTTCGAGGCCCTGCTGCAGGAGTGTGAGGCGGACGGACCACGGGTGGCGGCGGTCCTGCTTGAGCCGCTGCAGGGGGAAGGGGGGGTGAACCCGGGCGATCCGGCCTTCTTCCAGCGGGTGCGCCAGCTCTGCGACGCGAACAACATCCTGCTGATCTTTGATGAGGTGCAGATCGGCGTCGGTCGCAGCGGCCGCTGGTGGGGCTACGAGCAGCTCGGAGTGGAGCCCGATGCCTTCACCATGGCCAAAGGACTGGGGGGCGGCGTCCCGATCGGCGCCCTGGCGGTGAAGGCGGCGGTGGATCACTTCCGGCCCGGGGAGCACGCCAGCACCTTCGGCGGCAATCCCCTGGCCTGCCGCGCCGGGCTCACGGTGATCGAGGAGATCGAGCGCCGCGGCCTGCTGGCCCACGTCACGGCGATGGGGGAGCTGCTGGAGCGGGAGCTGGCGGCGCTGGTGGAGCGCCACCCGAGCGTGCTGGATGGCTCGCGTGGTTGGGGCCTGCTGCGCGGCCTGGTGCTCGCTGAAACGGCGCCGGCCGCCGCCGAGGTGGTGAAGGCCGCGATGCAGGCCGGCCTGCTGCTGGTGCCAGCGGGGCCAAGGGTGGTGCGTTTCGTGCCGCCGCTGGTGATCCGTCCGCGCCAGATCCGCCGGGCGGTGAAACGCCTGGAGAAGGCCCTCGCCAGCCTGGCCTGAGCCCCGCCCGCGCTTGCCGCCCTCCACGCCCTCTTCCACGCCGCCGCTTCCCGATCCGGTCGATCTCGACGACCTGCTGGAGCCTTTCGCCCGCCGCGGGGTGGATCTCGGCCTGGCGCGCCTGGAGGCGGCCCTGGTGG
Source organism: Cyanobium sp. (assembly GCA_044352045.1). Taxonomy (GTDB): domain Bacteria; phylum Cyanobacteriota; class Cyanobacteriia; order PCC-6307; family Cyanobiaceae; genus Cyanobium. Next base: position 1,395 of record JBILEP010000171.1, read on the forward strand.
AAGGGGGGCATCCGGAGCGGCGCTTCCCCGCGGTGCAGGTGGCCGGCACCAACGGCAAGGGCTCGATCTGCAGCTTCCTGCACGCCATCCTGCGCGCCGCCGGCCTGCGCTGCGGCACCTACCGCTCCCCCCATCTGCTGAGCTGGTGTGAACGGCTCCAGCTCGATGACGCCTGGATCACGGCGGAGCAGTTGCGCGCCGACCTAGCCCGCTGGCGGCCGATCGCGGCGCGCCACGACCTCACCCCCTTCGAACTGCTCACCGCGGCAGCCTTCGACCGTCTGGCGATGAGCGGGGTGGATCTGGCGGTGCTGGAGGTGGGGCTCGGGGGCCGGCTCGATGCCACCACCACCCACCCCGACCGGCAGGTGGTGGGCTTCGCCGCCATCGGCCTCGATCACCGCGAGCACCTGGGCGACACGATCGCCGCCATCGCCGCCGAAAAAGCCGGGGTGCTGGGCCCGGGCTGCCTCGCCTTCAGCGCCCCCCAGCACCCGGAGGCGGCGGCGGTGCTCACGGCCGAGGCGCGGCGGCGGGGAGCGGAGCTGCGCTGGCTGGAACCCCTGGCCCCCCCCGGCGACGGCGGCCCGCCCCTGGGGCTGGCCGGCGATCTGCAACGCGCCAACGCCGCCGTGGCGGCGGCCATGGCCGGCGCCCTGGCGCAGCGCGGCTGGCGGATCCCGGCCGTGGCGATCCGCACCGGCCTGGCGGCCGCCCGCTGGCCGGGGCGGCTGGAGCAGCGCTTCTGCGGCGGCCGGCCGCTGCTGGTCGATGGCGCCCACAACCCCCCGGCGGCTGAGGCCCTGCGCCGCGAGATCGACCGCCTGGAACCGGGTCTACCCCGGCGCTGGCTGCTCGGGGTGCAGGCCCACAAGCAGGGGGCGGAGATGCTGGCGGCGCTGCTGCGCCCCGGCGATCAGGCCACGATCGTGCCGATCCCCCACCACGCCAGCTGGAGCGCCGCCGCCCTGGCGGCGGCCTGCCCGGATCTGGCGGGGCAACTGGATTCCGCGGCCACGCTGGCGGAGGGCCTGGCCTGGCTGATGGCGCCCGGGCAGGAAGCGCCGCTGCAGCCGGCGGCCCTGCCGGTGGCGGCGGGCTCGCTCCATCTGCTCGGCGCCCTGCTGCCCCTCCTCGATGGGCCACGCTGACGGATCGGCGCGCCCTGGCCACAGTGCGGTGGGGCGCCCTGCGCGACCCTCCGTTTCCTCCCCTGCCCGTGCGATGACGATCGAGCTCAGCGCCGATGAGCGCAACCGCCTGATGGGCGCCCCCCTGGCCGCCGCCCTGGCGGTGATGACCGTGGACCTGGGGGTCTTCTCCAGCGCCCAGGAGGCCCTCGCCCTCGGCCGCGAGCTGGCCGGCGCCGCCAAACGCTATGCCGACAACCCCCTGATCACCAGCCTGTTCGACGAGGAGGCCCTGCGGCAGGGGATCCACCCCGAGAAACTGCAGGTGAGCGCCGAGGACGTGCGCGAGGGCCGCGTGCTCGACCGCGCCCTGGCCGAGGTGGACGAGGCCATGGCCCTGGCCCGCAGCAAAGCCGATGAGGCCAGCGTGAAGCAGTACGCGGAGCTGATCGTCGACGGCTGCGTCGCGGTGGCCGAGGCCGCCGGCAAGGGGCTGTTCGGCTCCGGCGAGAAGGTGTCGGCGGAGGAGAAGGCCGCCCTCGAGCGCATCCGCGCCCACCTCGGCCTGAACCCGACGGCCGTCTGAGCCCGCCTCACCCCCACCCCCGATGCTCATCCCGCCCCTCCTCCGGCCGCTCCCCAATCCCCGGCCCCGCCGGGGGGGCGCGCCGCTGGCCCTGGCCCTGGCCCTGCTGATCGCCCTGCTGACGCTGGCGCCGCCGCCCGGAGGCTGGGCGGCGGCGGCGCGGGCGGAGTTCTCAGGGATCGACTACACCCTCACCAACCAGAACGGCAAGGATTTCAGCGGCGAAAATCTCGCCAACACCTCCTTCGCCGGCGCCCAGGGCCGCTCCGCCCGCTTCGCCGGCGCCAACCTGCACGGCGCCATCCTCACCCAGGCCGCCTTCCCCGAGGCCGACTTCTCCGGCGCCGACCTCAGCGACGCCCTGCTCGACAAGGTGGACTTCAGCGGCGCCGACTTCCGCGGGGCGGTGCTGCGGGGCGCGATCGCCACGGGCAGCAACTTCCGCGGCGCCCGCATCACCGACGCCGACTTCAGCGACGCGCTGATCGACCGGGCCGACCAGCGGGCCCTCTGCCTGGAGGCGGAGGGCACCAACCCGGTCACCGGCGTCGACACCCGCCTCAGCCTGGAGTGCGGCTGAGCCAGCCCCGCAGCTTGCCGGGGTTGAGCAGGCCGGCCGGGTCGTAGGCCGCCTTCGCCGCCACCTGATCGGCGTCGATCACCCCCAGGCCGCCGTCCTCGACGGTGAGCACATGGGGATCGAACAGCAGGGCCCCCAGGTCGCGGCACTGGCCCATCAGCGCCTCCAGATCCGCGCGGCCCCGCCAGCGCAGCAGCGGCAGGGCCGCCAGCCGTGCCGCCCCCTGCTGGCGCACCGCTTCGAGGTGCCAAAGCACATCCTCCCCCCAGCGCAGGCGCACCGCCCGCAGCAGCGGCGCCGGGTCGGCGGGCAACAGCATCTGCAGGTAGGTCCAGCCGCTCACCTGGGCGCGCCAGTGCAGGGTGGTGTGATTCCAGCCCAGCTCCCGCAGCGGCACACCGCGACTTTGCCCCTGCGGCTCCTGCCATAGCAGCCGCCCGCCCCGCGCCGCCAGCCAGGGGGCCAACGGGGCCAGGCTATCGGGGGCGGCGAGCAGCAGCAGCCGCTGCTCGCCCGGGGCCGGGGGCGGGCAGCCCTGGGGCCAAGGCAGCCGCGCGGCGATCGGCGCTTCCAGCAGGGTCAGGGCCTGGAGCAGCAGGGCGGTGGCGGGCAGCTCCTGGGCCACGGCCAGGGCCGCTTGCCAGTCGGCGAAGCCCACCACCAGCTGCCGCCAGGCCACCGCGGCGGCGGTGGCCAGCCGCACCGCCGTGAGGATGCCGTTGGTGCCATAGGCGTGGTTCAGGGGCGCGGCGGCGGCGGCGTCCAGCTCCAGCAGCCGGGGCTCGGGCTCCAGGCTCACCATCTCCAGGCCGAGCAGGTTGCCGGGATCGCGCAGGAAGCCCCAGCGCAGCGAGCCGATGCCCCCCGAGCCGCCGGCGATGAAGCCCCCCAGCGTGGCGCTGCGCACCGTGCTGGGCACCAGCCGCAGCTCCCGCCCCCCCGCCGCCAGGGCCGTCTCCAGCGATCCGAGCAGACAGCCCGCCTCAGCGGTGAGCACACCCGTCTCCGGGTCGAGCTGGCGCAGCCGGTCGAGGCCGCTCAGATCCAGCACCAGCCCCCCGACCAGGGGCACGCACTGGCCGTAGTTGCCGGTGCCGGCGCCCCGCACGGTGAGGGGCACGCCGAGGCGCGCGCAGGCCCCGGCCGCCGCCATCACCTCCTCCACCGACCGCGGCCGCGCCGCCAGCTGGGCCCGGCAACCGGCCAGCAGGGGGGTAAGCACGGGGGAGTAGTCGTGGAAATCCCTGGAGAGGCGGGCCAGCTCCCCCGGCTCCCGCACCAGGGCAAGGGCAGGCGCC